>JASHVH010000198.1 GCA_030039575.1 Acidimicrobiales bacterium
CCGCCACGCGGCGCCCAACCGGTGGCCGGGCAGTCCTTCAAGAGCGAACTGGAGGAGAGGCTAGAGCGGGTCGAGACAATGTTGGCGCACGCCTTAAGCGGGCGAACCGACGACGTGCCGAACGTGGCGATGACTGGCTCAAAGACTGATCCCAAAACGGGTTGACTTTCTCGACTCATTTCCCGAGAGCATCGCCGCCAGCTCCAAGCCTGTAGCGTTCAGACCTAGACGGCTGGGTATTTCAGGCGCCTAGTCGTCCGCTGACGTCGTGTTCGGAGCGGCGGGAGGCCACGGGTCGGTGACACTATCGCTATCGACCCCGAGTTGTATCCTGGCCGTTGCCACAAATGCGTCCTGGGCCGTCACAATGTCATCGATAAGCAAAGCCCAGCGGTTGGCGTCCCGGGGACCGTTACTCGTGTATTCGGCGGCAGCGGCGAGGTGCCGTAGGTACAGGGCGTTCCCCGCGGACTGGACGCTTTCACTTGCAACCAACGACAGCTTCCACGCCATAAGTTCAAATTCTCGCAATTCTTGCCCGGCTGCGGCGTTCCGGTGGCGGGAGTAGGTAGCCGTAGGGCGCAAAAGGGCATCGGCAGACAGACGGTGCTTGTGACCTGCGGCGAGAAACTCCGAGACCAGCGTCAGAAACTCCTGTCTCTGCCATTTCTGCAACTCACCCACGTCGGCAAGCTGTGCCGCCAGCCGAGTGGTCTTCGTCGAAGCGGCGGCAGCGATGCGCGCGGCCACGATGGCGCCAACGGCACCGACGAGAGCCACCACGAGTATCGCGACACCGAGAGCGGTACTCACTACGGGCCGATGCTACAAGGGCCCGTGACTGGGTGGAACACCGTTGCCGCCCTCAGTAACGGCCGTCGGCGGGGCGTTGTGGAGGCCGAACCTGGCCGATCTACGGCGCTGACAGTCCTAATCACCCCGTCGGCCCTGATGCGAGGACGGCCGTTCCGGTGTGAGAGCCGCCGGAGGAGTCCTCCCACGTGACGGACACCTTCTGCCCTGGGTGGAACTCGTCCAGGACATCCCGGAGGCTGGTCGACGACGAGATGGCATGGCCGCCCACCGACGTGATGGTGTCGCCCGCGCCCAGGCCGGCGTGGGCGGCCGGGGAACCCGAGACCACGCCCTCGACGGTGGCGCCCGAGGCCCCGTACGCCGAACCGTAATAATCAGAAGTACTTGCTATTTCAACCCCCAGGAACGCCGTGGCCCCGATGTGGACCGACGACGAGGAGGTACCCGACTCGATCTCTCTCGCGATCGACGCTGCCTCGTTTATCGGGATGGCAAAACCGTCGTTCCCCGAAGTGCCGCCGTTTTGCGAGCCGCCGAACTGGAACTGGAACGTCGACGACCCGGCCGTGTCCATGCCGACGACCTGGCCGAACATATTGACCAGGGGGCCGCCAGAATCTCCCGGTTGGACGTCGGCGTTGGTCTCGATCATGTCCGTCAACTGCTCCTCGGAACCGGTGGACTCGTCCGACGCGGTTATGTCTTGGCCAAGGGCAGTCACTGTACCCGTTGCTGCCGAGGGTGTGCCGCCCGTCCCGCCGGCGTTCCCGATGGCTACCACGCTCTGGCCGACCGACACAGCATTCGAATTGCCAAGCGTGGCGGTCCCCAGCCCTGAGGCGCCCTTCAGCTTGATGACGGCGACGTCCGAGTTGACGTCATAGCCCACCACGGTGGCGGTATAGGTCCGTCCGTTGCCGATGTCGGTGACCTTGATGCTCGTCGCCCCGTCGACAACGTGGTTGTTGGTCAGTACTTCCCCCGAGGACGTGAGCACGATGCCGGTGCCCGCCGCTTCGCCTTCCCCGTAGTCGAGGGTGGAGACCACGTCCACCAGAGCGGGGTCGACCTTGGCCTCGAGCTGGGCCAGCGAAAGGGTGGCGGCGGTTGTACTGCCGGTCGCCGTGGTGCCGTTTCCTTGCAGGACCTGGCCGATGCCGAACCCAGCCAGGACAGCGGCCAAGAGTACGCCTGCAGCGGCTGCCCGGTGGCGACGAGGGTGCCGGCGGGCGGGGGGACCGGCGGTACCCCAGACGGGCGGGGCCTGTGGGACCGGCGGGGGTGCAGGCTGGCCGGTGCGGCCAGTTGGCGCCGATGGCGACGTCTCAGCGCCCGTCCAGCCTTGGGAGTCAATAGTGCTCATCAGTTGCTCCTTCCGTTTCGTTCCCAAACCAGGGTCCCGGCTGGCACTGAAAACCGCCTGTGACCGGCCGCAAAAGTCGCCGACAAATACCTGACGAGAAACTGAAGGCCGACCACTCGTGCCTACAAAGGTGCACGGCTTTATGCCGCTCACGTCAGGCCCTCCTGGCTCGTCTCCTGCGAGGTCCTTCACGCCGCTCGCAGGCACGAAATCGATCGAGGAGCGCTGCTTCAAAGCCAACGGGTGGCTCCGGGCACGGCGTTAGGTCAAGAAGGCGGTCAGCGACGATAGCCAGACTGTTCAGCTCATTGTCGCACCATTGGCAATCCTCGATATGTGCGAGCGCCTGCGCTCGATCTCGTCCAGTAAGTATCCCTAGTGCCAAACCGGCTACTTCGTCTTCATGACCGGTACAGCGAAACCGGTCCTGTTCGATCTTCACCACATCCTTCGGGAGAGCCGGCGAGCAACGCCGACCTTGGTCCGGGTGAGCCAAATGAGAGCCAGCGCGCCGAGCGCGGCGATCGATTCGGCCGCAACACTAAGCACCTTTTCCGGGTACCAGACTGGGTCGTAGAGGTTCGGTAGTGGGCCGAGCGGCCTGATTTGGTAGTACGTAGCGAGCGTGGCGAGAATTGCCGCGCTCAAGCCAATAAGTAGGGCGGGCCGTCGGGCCCCAACCAGCTCGAGTACCTCTCGTACAGTCACCTCACTCACTCCTCCACGTTTAGCGACAAAGCCAGTGGCTGCTTAGGTGAGCGCCCAGCTCGCGCCCCTGGGTCGGCGGTAAGTGTGAACAGGCGCTGCCTTGTTTCGTTGGCTCCGCCTTTTGCGCTGTGTCGGTCATTGGTCAGCTCCTCTCATCGCGGATGGTCAAGCCGCTAACGCGGTGTGGTTTCCACCGGTGTTATTGAGGGACGCACCGGCGGACACTCACTGCTCGGCGATGTACCCGGCGTCCTTTCGCCTGCAGAGCGACAACTGCTCAGCGATTGGTTAGGACGGCTGGCGATGGCGAGCAGTCCCGGTGCCAGGCCACGTTGGCCCGGCCGGGGGACCAGCGGCTCCCTCAGGCTGAACGCAGCTGCGGTCGGAGGGCGGCACCGACTTGGTCAGCGATCGCCACCGCGACCACTCGTCGGTGGAGCGAGACCGGGTGCCCCGGTGTCGGCCTGAGCACGAAGCGACCTAGGACCTGGCCCCGGGCCTGGACGAGCAGGTCGACAGCGGGGCTAGGCAAACCCATGTTGTGGGCGCCCCACACCATCCCCGCGTGGACAATGTTCCCGTCGTGGTCGAGGCGGGCCGATCGACGTTCAGACAACCGCGGTTCATAACGACAATCACGCAGGTTTAGCAGGGCGATGAGCTCGGCCCGCGCCCGTTCGATCACTTTTTCGGCCGGTGCTCCTGAAGCCACGAGCTCCGAGAGACCGTAGATAAGGACAAGGTAGTCCGATTCCTCTGCCGCCACTTCGTAGTGGTGGCGGTTCCGGGCTGCGAGCTCGGTCACGATGACCCCGACAACGAACAGGCTCACTGCCGTCTCGATGTCGGGGCGGTGGGAGATGGCGAGCCTGCCGTAGGGGCGGGTAAGGAACAGGTCAAACCACAAAGTGGCAGACACCGTGGCCACCAGCCCCGTAACTCGGTTGCCGCCGACGGCGACCGCCACGATCACGGCGACGAGCACGAGGGCTGCCGCCGTGTTTGCAAAGCTGGACCGGAAAGGCACCAAGATGGCGGCCATCCCGAGAGGCAGGACAAGTGCTGCCCCGAAAGCTATGAAATCCCTATGGCGCCAGGACCGGTTCATGGCGACCTCTCTTCGATCGACTGCCGCCAGTTTCTCACGGTTTGGCTCGGTCGTGCTTGAGGTCGTCCCCGCGCCCCCGGATGGGCTCACCCGGCCGGCGCTCGGCGTCACGGTCGGCCGACAAGGACCGTGACAAGGCGGCCAAAACCTCGTATGATCGCGCTCCAGGTGAGCCGGGAAGTCTGGTCGGCGTGATGTATTGGCCACTTCAAGGGAGGACCGGCGCACAAGGTGATCAGCCATAAGTGTCGCCAACGGCTGTCACGCGCTTCCGGCGCTCTGACTCGGGACCGGGGTCTTCTCTGGGTGATCAGGAGCAATGGAGGTCAAGATGTCGAAAACTCAGACTGACGCCAGGACCGACACCACCTGCATAACAGCGGGTATATACCGCAGTGACTGCGCAGACAAAGAACGCGTCACGATGGCAGTCGGAGACAGTTTCCCAAGGTGCCCCAGTTGTAGAAAAGCGGTCGGGTGGGAATTAGCCGTGGCCACGTGAGCTCGACGTACCCTCGGTCCGCCGCACAGTCGTCCCAGGTTTGACGGCCCGAGCGAAAGACATAGTCTCGCACCGGACGAGTGGTCCCAGGTCCGCTCGCCGGCACCGCGCTGCTCGGGCGGGGCCAGCGGTCCGAATGTCATCTCGCTCGTTGACAAGGCCGTCGTGGTCCTCGACGTAGCCGGCCTGGTCGTCAGCCTGGCAGTACTGGCCGTCACAGGCGACCAGTTCGTAGTTGCTGTCGCGCGTATCGCCCGGGCCCTCCGCATGCGCCCGACTGTCGTCGGGTCGCTCGTGGGCGGCGTCGGGACGAGCATCGCGGAGCTGCTCGTGGCCGCCATCGCAACCGCCCACCGCTCGCCTCAGCTGGCCATCGGAAGCCTGGTCGGTTCGGTCATCGCCAACGTCTGCCTCGCGCTCGCTATTGCGGCCTTGATCACCCCCGTACGAGTGGACTCGGCCACAGTGCGGCGAGAGGCGCCCTTGAGCGTGGCCTCCGTAGCGTTGTTCGGCGTGCTCGCCGCTGGCGGCATCTCCACGACCAAGGGCGTGGTGATGCTGGCGGTCCTGGTCCCTGTGGTCGCCTTGCTGCTGTTGAACGCCCGAAACCGCCCGGCCACAGACGAGCTTGGGACCGAGGTCGTTCAGTTCGTGGGCGCGTCGACGTACCGTCCGCGAACCGAGATCCTGCGCGCCCTTGTGGGCCTGGCTGTCATGGTCGGTGCCGCAGAGCTCATGGTGAGGTCCGCTGTCAATCTGGCCGCACACCTCGGGCTGGCACAGAGTTTCGCCGGGCTGACATTGGTAGGCGTCGGTACCTCCGCGCCACTTATCGCCTCGTCCATGCAGGCCGCTCGTCGGGCCGAGCATGACCTCGTCGTCGGGAACGTCCTGGGAGGTAACCTTTTCATCGCACTTGGTGGTGGTGCCATCGTCGGACTGCTGTCCCGCGGGGTTATGGGCACGGTCGGCGGGCTCTCGCTTTGGCTCATGGTTGGCGTCGTCTTGGTGTCGTGGCTGGCAATGGCCCGGCACAATGTGCTCGCCCGCTGGGAGGCAGCCCTTCTCCTGATCGTCTATATGGCCACGCTGCCCTTCGTTAACCGCTGATGGCCCAAGGCAACCTGTGCCCTATAGAGCGCGAAGGCCAGTCCCCACTAGCGGGGAGCGCCCGGCATGGTCCCAATACGACGCGCCAAGCCGCCGTTTTATTAGCAGTGAAGCGGCCGGCGCCGCTAAAGGGCCTATTGCGCGGGCTGGTCGAGGCGCCTCCTATTGGGCCCCTCAGCGTGGGTGCCGACGCCAAGGCAGGGATATATATCACAGGCAGCGGTGGTTCAATAACCGACGTCGGAGCCCGTTTCGAAGGGGAAGCCGGTCTGCAAATCGCAGGCACGGGTGAGCCGACCAATGGCGCCTCGGCCCCACTCGGCGAGTACACGGTCAGCTTTGTCCAGGCCCTGACGGCTCCTTCCTCCACGCCCTAGCCAGGGCATATTCTGATGACACCGCGGCATCCGCCAAACAGTGCCGGTCACTGCCGCCGCCGCCGGGTCAGTCGGACGGGACCATTTCTGAAGTCACGAGCTCAACCTTTCGCCCTCGATGCAACCGGGGCGCAAAGAGGACAAAGGGCAGGGGCAACCTAAAGGTACGCGTAGGCGAACCGGCGACGCTGACTCAGCTGGGAGGTACCTGGCCGGGTCCTAGTGGTCGACTACGGAGGCAGCTCCATCATGACTGTTTGAGCCGGAAGCCTCTTCAAGTGTCGTGAGCAGTTCACCAATTTCTTCGCGCGTCATTGCTGCGCCTTCTGCGAGCACGTCCGCCAAGCGGGTGGCCAGCCGGGCCCCGAGGGCTTCCAGGTTGGCGTCCATCGGCACTCGGTCCCCGAAGCCAGCCCGTTGGAGCTCGTGCTGGGCGAAGCCGGACAGGCGAGCAGCGGCTATGTCGTCGCTCCCTAGTGCAATTAGGCAGGTGGCGGCATCCACAGCTGCGTCAGCCATGGACCAAGGAAGGTCCTGGCGCCTGGCCTGCTCGAATGCCTTCCGATGGAGCACAAGAGCACGACGGTAGTCACCTTCGAAGTACAAGAGCTCGCCGAACCGGGACTCTGCCCAGTGGGACTGCAGCCCCAGCTCGGACTCAAGCTCCATCTCCCGCTCGACATGGGGGCGGGCCGCTTTGGCGTCCCCTTCAGAGAAGCCGAACAGGCACATATTGCCGTGAGCTGCAAAGCTGAAGCCAAGGTCGCCGTTCTCTTCGGCGGTAGCCAACAGTTCCTCGAAGGCCTCGCGGCACCGGGTCGCATCAGGGCCTGCGAAGGGAGTCGAGAGCGCAAGGGCGAAAAGCCCCTCGCACACCAACAAGGGATCCCCCACGTCTCTGGCGAGACGGAGCGCTCGTTCGCCCTCGGCCTCGTTGCGCTGGCCGGCAATGCCGTTGACAATGGCGACGACGACGGCGGCCAGACACGCCGTCGCCTTGTCGCCAACTGTCTCTGCCAGCTCGCCGCCGGCCTTGGCGTAACGGGCGCTGGTCTCGGCGTCGAAGTGAGCGGCAATGTGGGCCGACGTGACCAGCGCCCTGGCCCGGAGCACGGGGTCCTCGCCCGGGCTGGTGGCGGCGAGAGCCTGTTCCAGGAGCTCGAAACCCTCCCGGTGATGGTTGTAGATAAACCAGTACCGCCGCAGCGCCACCAGTGCGCCAAGCAGCTCTGCGTGCCGCTCCGACCGGGCTGCGAGGTAGGAGAAGACGGCCCGGAGGTTGTCGAGCTCGAGCTCGACCCTCTTCAGCCAGGGGGCCAGCTCCGCTCCGAAAGGCTCCGGGCGACCCAAGCCCACCAGGGCGAGGTAGTGGCGGGCATGGCCGGCACGGGCCTGTTCGGCCGTCGGCTCGTCCAGCTGGCCGGCGCCAAACTGGCGGAGCGTCTCGTGCAAGCTGTACCGGACCGGCCTCCCCTCGGGCCCCACGGTGGCAACCATCGACTTGGACACCAGGGCGAACAGGTCCTCTGTAGCTTCCTGGCGCCCTGAGCCGGCCACCGCCTGGGCCGCCTCCAGGCTGAAGCTGGCCGGGAAGACGGTGAGGCGGCCGAACAGTTCCTTTTCCCTCGCGCTCAAGAGGTCGTAGCTCCAGGCGACCGCCGCTCGTAGGGTCTGCTGGCGGGCGGGGGCGGTGCGCGACCCTCCGGCCAACAAAGCGAAACGATCGCTGAGGCCCTCCAGGATGCCGGCCAGGTCCAGCACCGCCACGCGGGCGGCGGCGAGCTCGATGGCCAGCGGCAGGCCGTCCAAACGGCGGGCGATCTCGGCGATGGTGGCGGTGGCACCGTCGTCCAGGCGCAGGCCCGGACGGGCAGACAGGGCGCGGTCCACGAACAGCTCGACTGCCGCACAGCCCCGGCTCTCGGCGGCGCTGGCTCCTGGGCCGGGCACCTCGAGGGAGGGCACCCGCCAGACCGTCTCCCCGGCGATGCGCAGCGGCTCCCGGCTGGTGGCCAGGACCCGCAGCCCCGGCGCCCCGCTGAGCAGGCCCTCGACCAGCTCGGCCACGGTCCCGACCAGGTGCTCGCAGTTGTCGACGACCGCCAGCGTCTCGCGATGGCCGATGACTTCGGTTACTACTTGGGCCGGAGCCCGGCCGGACTGAGGCTGCACGCCGAGCGCCTCGGCCACCGCCATGGGGACTAGACCGGGCTCGGTCAGCGGGGCGAGGGAGACGAAGTGGGCGCCGCCGGCCAGGCTGTCCGCCATGGCGGCCGCCACCTCCTGGGCCAGGCGGGTCTTGCCGCAGCCGCCGGCGCCGGCCAGGGTGACTAGGCGGCTCTCTCCGAGCAGTTTGGCCACCTCGGCCACTTCGCCGGCCCGGCCAATGAAGCTGCTGGCGGGCCTCGGGAGGCCCCCCGCCTGGGCCCCGGGGGCGCCACCCACATGGCTGCGGAGGGGGCGCAGCTCGGCCGACTGCAGCAACACCTTTTGTTCCAGGGCCACGAGCTCGGCCGAGGGGCTGATCCCCAGTTCCTCGGCCAAGGTGGAACGCAGGCGGGCAAAAGCCCGCAGGGCGTCGGCCTGGCGGCCACAGCGGTAATAGGCCAGCATGAGCTGGGCCCAGCGCCGCTCCCGCAGGGGCTCGGCGGCGACCGCGGCTTCGAGCTCGCCCACCAAGCGGGCGTGCTCTCCCGTAGCCAGGCGCAGCTCTGCAAGCTCTTCTTGGGCCTCCCGGCGAAGCTCCTCGAGACGGGCCACCTCGGCCGTGGCCCAGGTGTGTTCGGTCAACTCGGGGCAGGCACGGCCCCGCCACAGGCGCAAGGCCTCCTGGAGCAGCGCCATCGCCGAAACCAGGTCGCCCGCCTCCTGCCGCTGGCCCGCTTGGTGGACGGCCTCCTCGAAGCGGGCGGCATCCACCGACCGAGGGCTGAGCGCCAACACGTAGCCGCCACTGGTCGTGAGGAGGCAGCCGGGGGGGAAGAGCCGTCTCAGGTGGGAGACGTAGGTCTGCAGGGCCTTGGCGGCCGAGGGGGGGCCCATTTCCCCCCATAGGCCTTCGCAGAGTGCTTCGGCCGGCACGGGGCGCCCAGCCCGCAGCGCCAGCATCTCCAGCACGGCCCGCTCCTTGGGGGCGCCTAGCACGACAGGGCCCACCTCTGAGGTCAGGTTCAACGGCCCGAGCAGCGCTACCTGCACCGGGGCACATGTTACGCGGCCCTCCAATCGCCCAGAAGGCCCAGATCAGGGTAAAAGGGCGGCGGGGCCCACCTTCACGGTCCACCTAGCGGCCTATACCAGGCCTCGACCGTCGCTCAATAGACGGTTAGGTGTCCCCCTGCCGCGGGCACGGCGCCCGTGCGACAATTTAGACCGTGGCCGTGAAACGAGCCGACGTCGAGGCCGAGCTGGTCATCGAAGTCAAGCTGCTCGGCCCTTTCGCAGTAGCGTCGTGCGGACGGACCGCCGGCCCTTGGCCGCGCCCCAGCGCCAAGAGGCTCTGCGAATTCGTCTTTGTCAACCCAGACCACCGGGTCAGCCGAGACCTGGCGTGCGAGGCCTTGTTCGCGCACCACAGCCCGCAAAATGCC
>JASHVH010000199.1 GCA_030039575.1 Acidimicrobiales bacterium
GACCCGGCGCCCGTCGGGCAGGGTCAATGTCGCGGCGCCCTGGCCAGGGACCATGTCCCCGGCCACCAGCAGCGTGCCCGGCCGCAATGCCTCGTCGGTCCCGATGGTCACCGTGACCGGGCCGAGGAACGTGTAACCCTCGGTCTTGGCGTGCTCCTTGGCCATCTCGACCAGTTCCTTCACCAACTCGTCTTCGATAGGGGCGAAGCGGGACCGGTCAGCCTGAGAGACGAGGACGTTGAACTCATTGGGGGCCAGCACCCCGCGAGGGGCCACGGTACGGCGGAGGTCCATTTCCCTCGTGAGGCGCCTACCTATCTCGACAGGCTGCAAACCGCTGCGGAACACGCGCGCAAATGCACCCTCGACGAAGCGTTCGAGGCGACGTTCGAAACTCTGTAACCCCATTGTCGGCCGCATAGTACCCCTACCTGGGGACCTGCCTGCTGCCAGGGGCCCAGGTGACACGTTCACGGGACTGCCCTGGGCCCAGGGGCCCTTCGCACCAGTTTACCTCCGGGGGCACGGCCGGAAGCTTCACTCATGTAACCTTGGTTCACCACTCGGGCGAGTGGCGGAATTTGGCAGACGCGCAGGATTCAGGTTCCTGTGTCCGCAAGGACGTGGGGGTTCAAGTCCCCCCTCGCCCACCCTCTCTGACCTGGGTTGTTGCGAAGTACGCGCATATGGAGGCGGCGAAAACGGTCGGTTTTTGATGACGGTTTGCTAACGCCGGTCACGGGTGGCTGGTGCTGGGGCAGGCTCCCCAACGGTGGGGTCGTTACGGTGGCCGGAGGCCTGGTGGCCCGACGGTTGCACCCGGTTGGCGACGAGGAGCGGTACTGGCTCAGTGAAGCGTTCAGTGCCGAAGCCGCTCGACGACGCGCAGCTTGTTGGTAACGTCCAGCGCCGCCACCTTGTACGCCTCCGCCAGTGTCGGGTAGTTGAACACCGCCTCCATCAGATAATCGACCGTCCCGCCGCAGCCCATTACCGCCTGCCCGATGTGGACGATCTCGGTGGCCCCGGTCCCGAACAGGTGGACCCCGAGGACCTTGCGGTCCAGCGGCGAGACCAGCAGCTTCAGCATCCCGAACGAATCACCGCAGATCTGGCCACGAGCGAGTTCCCGGTAGCGCGAGATCCCGACCTCGTAGGGCACGGACGACTCGGTAAGCTGGGACTCCGTCGCGCCCACATAGCTCACTTCGGGGATGGTGTAGATGCCTATAGGCATCGTCCGGTCCAGCGAGCCGGAGACCTCGTCAAGGGCGTGGTAGGCAGCGAGGCGCCCCTGTTCCATTGACGTGGAGGCCAGGGCCGGGAACCCTATGACGTCGCCCACGGCGTAAACGTGGCTCAAGCTGGTACGAAAATGCTCGTCAACTTCGATCCGGCCCCGTTTGTCCGGCACGATGCCGATGGGTTCGAGGCCCAGGCCGTCGGTCGCTCCTTGTCGGCCGGCTGAGTACATCACGACATCGCCTGCTACCACCTTGCCGCTGGCCAGGGTGGTCAGCGTGCCGCCGTCATGAAGTTCGACGGCTTCAACTGTTTCGCGAAAACGGAAGGTCACAGCCAGGCTGCGGAGATGGAACTGGAGGGCCTCGACGACTTCCTCGTCGCAAAACTCGAGCATGCGGTCGCGTTGCTCGATCACCGTGACCTTGGCGCCAAGGGCGGCGAACACCGAGGCGTACTCGATGCCGATCACCCCTGCCCCAACGATCACAAGCGACCGAGGGATCTGGCGCAGGCCCAGGATGCCGTCAGAATCGAAGATGTTGACGTCATCGAAAGCGACGCTGCCTGGCCGGGCCGGGCAGGTACCGACCGCGATGATGATCTTGTCGGCGGTGACGCGTTGCTCGCCCATCCCGTTCCGCACGGCGACCGTGTGGTCGTCGACGAAGTACCCCCGGCCTTGGAGCACAGCCACCCGGTTCCTGGCCAACTGGTCCCGGATCACTTCGACCTCTCGCCCCACGACATGGTGAGTCCGCCGGGACAGGTCTTCCATGGTGATGTCCTCTTTCACCCGGTAGCTCTGCCCGTAAAGGTCACGCTGTGACAGTCCTGTCAAGTACATGACCGCCTCCCTCAGGGACTTGGAGGGGATGGTGCCAGTGTTGACGCAGACGCCGCCGACCACGTCGCGGCTTTCGACTACCGCGGCCCGGCGCCCGAGTTTTGCGGCGGCGATGGCGGCTTTCTGGCCACCCGGGCCGCACCCGATCACCAACAAGTCATAGTCACCCAACGTGCGCCCTCCGGGACGAGGAGATGGCCGGAGCTTTTGAGTCTAAGCGCACGCCGTCGCTGCGCACCCTCGCCGCGGGGTTGGTCGGCGAGAGGCGCGGCCACACGGGCCAAATGCAGCCGGCCGGACGTACGTGACAGACTCTCGCCGTGGGACCGGAAGAATTCCGCCGCGCCGGCCACGAACTGGTCGACTGGGTGGCCGACTACCGCGCCCGGGTCGCCGGCCTGCCAGTCCGCTCGGGCGTGGCGCCTGGAGAAGTTATGGGAGCCCTGCCGGCCCACCCCCCCGAAGTGGCGGAGCCCCTCGAAGCTCTCATCGCGGATCTGGACCGGGTTATCGTCCCGGGGCTGACCCATGCCCAGCACCCGCGGAACTTCGCGTGGTTCCCTTCGAACGCGTCACTGTCGTCAGTGCTGGGGGACATCTTGGCCGCCGGCATAGGGGCGCTCGGCATAACCTGGCAGTCCGCGCCGGCCCTGACCGAGCTCGAGCAGGTCGTGTGTGACTGGGCGCGTCAGCTGTGCGGGCTCTCGGACAGGTGGAAGGGGACGATCTACGACGGGGCGTCGATCGCCTCGCTCGTGGCACTGCTCGTAGCTCGCGAGAGCGCCAGTGGCAATTCCCAGCGGGCCGGCGGTTTGCAAGGTGAAAAGCGGCCCCTCACCGTTTACTGCTCGGCCGAGGCCCACTCGTCGGTCACAAAAGCGGCACTGCTCGCCGGCTACGGAGCCGGGAATTTGCGCCTCGTCCCGGTCAAGAAACCGGGCCACGAGATGGACGTCACTGCCCTGGCGGCTTTGATGGCCGATGACGCCGCCTCCGGCCGGCGGCCGGCGGCCGTTGTGGCTACGGCGGGCACGACCGCCACCACCGCGTTCGACCCTATCGCTGACGTGTGCCAGGTGGCCGAAAGGCACGGAGCTTTGGTCCACGTCGACGCGGCCATGGCGGGCTCAGCACTCCTGTTGCCGGAATGCCGGGACTTGTTCGATGGCATAGAGGGGGCCGACTCGATCAGCTGGAACCCGCACAAATGGCTGGGTTCGGTGCTCGAAACGTCTCTCTATTACGTCCGCCACCCCGAGATCCTGGTATCGGTGATGGCCACTGACCCCAGTTACCTCCGGTCGTCGCTGGACGGGGCGGTGGTGCAGTACCGGGACTGGGGCCTGCCGCTAGGCCGGCGGTTCAGGGCGCTGAAGCTCTGGGCGCTTTTCCGCCTCGAGGGTGCCGAAGCCCTTCGGGCCCGCCTACGCCGTGACCTGGCCAACGCCCGGCGCTTTGCCGCGTTGGTCGAGGCTGCACCGGGATGGAGCGTTTTGGCACCCGTCGAATTACAGACCGTGTGTGTTCTGCACACTCCCCGAGACGGCGACGCCGGTCGGCTCGACCCGCACACTCTGGCTTGGTGCGAAGCGGTCAATGCGTCAGGGCTGGCCCACGTCACCCCCGCCATCCTCGACGGGCGCTGGATGGTGCGCGTCTCTATCGGCGCCGAACCCACGGAGTGGGCCGACGTCGTCGCGCTTTGGGAATTGATGCAGGAAAAGGCAGCGGCCGCGGGCTGAAGGCCCAGCGCGGGCACCGGGCCAACTTGGGCCGGCCAAATCCTGGCCCCTCAGGCATGGATTCGAAAATGATTTAGCGGGAATTTAGGGCACCGGGCGCCGGCGGCTATTAGGCTCTGACGCGACGGGGGAGGTGCGTGGCCGTGGACAAGCGCTGGTACCTGGATGTAAACCAGTTCGCGAAATCCACCCCGTGGGCGCACCGCTTCATGACTGCTTATTACGACCGCCTCCTCTCCCCCGTCGGCGCCGGGCTGTTGTTCTTGGCCCTGCTCGTTATCGTCGGTTGGTGGAGCGCCCGCCGGCACCCCGAACATGAGGCGGCGATCATCTGGACGGTGCTTGGAGCGCTGGTAGCTCTGGGGTTGAGCCAGGTGTTGTCCCAGGCCCTGGCCCGGCCGCGGCCGTACCAGGTCTTGAGGGGCGTCGAAGTACTGGTCCCCCGGGTCTCGGGCTACGGTTTACCGAGCGGGCGGGCGGCCGTGGCCGGTGCCGTCGTATGCGGGCTTCTGCTGGCGGGCCGGTGGCGCCTGGCCTTTGTAGCCCTGGTGTCCGGCCTCCTGTTGCTTTTCGCCGGCGTCTACGTCGGGGTCGACTACCCGTCGGCTGTGGCCGGAGGGGCAGTTTTCGGTGCAGTTGTGGTGCTCGTCCTGTGGCCTCTCGTGTCATGGCTGTTGTCGGGCCTGGTCGCCTGGGTTGGGACGAGCCCGTTCGGACGCGTCTTCGCCGTCAGAGGCGCTTTGAAAAGGCCGGCAAACGAGTGGGCCATGGAGAGGCCTTCGCATCGCTTGCCCGATGCCAAGGCCATGGATGCACTGCGGACCGCCTCAGAGGCCGCTCGCAGCCCCGGGTACAAACAGGGCGGACCGCAACACCACTTGAAAGCGTAAGGGTTCCGCTTTCAGCCGGTTAAGGCGCGACGCTCAACCTCGCTCAAACCACCCCAGATACCGTGGGGTTCGCGGATCCGGAGCGCATAGCTAAGGCACTCCTTGCGAACAGGGCAAGTGGCGCAGACGGCCTTTGCCTTTCTCTCGCGAGCGGCTCGAGCTTCTTTGCGCTCGAAATGCGTTGGTGCAAAAAAGATAGCCGCGGATTGGCCGCGACAAGCTGCCCTGGCCTGCCAGCTCTCAGGTGCGTACAACGCTGTCACTCGGTTACCTCTATGCCGAAGGTAGTCCTGAGCAGGGAGGTTTGACAATAGGGAATGTTCCCCAGCCGGTTCGGTGCTCACCCCGGTAAACCTCTCCAAGGCAGTTCCCGGGTAACCTTCGCTGTCACGTGACTGCCTTCCTAGAGGAGCATGATTGGGCCCTTTGACCTTTTTTTCCCAAGCCAGGCTCCTCATAATCACCGGCAAAGGGGGGGTGGGCAAGACCACAGTTAGCGGGGTCATTGCCAACCTGGCCGCCGGGCAAGGTTTGCGCGCCACCGTGGTGCAGATCACGGCCCCCGGTGCGCAAGAAGAACCCGAAGCCGCCCATCTGTCGAGGTTTTTCGGGCAGGACGAGCCCGTCGACTACGAAGGTATAGTCCTCCTGGCCAACAGCTCGGGGGGCGAGGTAACGGCTCGCGCCGTACGACCCGACGCGGCGCTCGTCGAGTACCTCCACCTGCACGGGATGCGCCGTCTTTCCCGGCGCCTGGTGGCCAGCGGCGCGCTGGACGTTGTCGCCACCGCCGTGCCCGGGATGCCTGACATGCTTGTCCTCGGCAAGCTCAAACAGATGGAAAGGGCGGCCGCTGCGGGCCAGCCGGACGCAGCCGACTTGATCGTCCTGGACGCGCCCGCAGCAGGTCACGCCGTCCGCTTTCTTCAGAGCCCTTACGGCTTGCTGGACGCCACCAGCGGGGGGCCCATCCAGGCTCAGGCCCAGGAGGTCGTAGACATGCTGGGCGACCCGTCCCGCTGCCAGGTCCTGCTGGTCACTACCCCTGAAGAAACGCCGGTTAGCGAGACGATCGAAACCGCTCAGCTCCTCGAGGAGAAGGCGGGAACGAAGCTGGGCGGCGTCGTCGTGAACGGCCTGCTCCCGGTCCTGGCGTTACCCCCTGTCATCGAGCCGGCCGAACTGGGCCGGCTGGCGAAGGCGGCCGGTGCCCGGCTGAGCCCAGTGGAGCTGGCTAGCCTGGCCGCGGCGGGCCAGTTACGCCTGCGGCGCCAGGAGTCGCAGGCGGCCCAGGTCGCCCGCTTGGCCGTGGAGCTCCCGCTCAGGCAGCTGGAACTGCCCTTCTGCTTCAGTTCCGAGCTTGGCCCCTACGAGCTCGGGCAGTTGACCGACGCCTTTGCCACTGCGGTCGAGGGCCTGGTCCCGGCGAGCCCATGAGCCAGACGGGTACTGACGTCGTGGTCTGCGTGGGGCCAGGTGGCGTGGGCAAGACGACGACGGCGGCCGCCATTGCCTTGCGGGCGGCGCAAGAGGGTGGGCGTGCCTGCGTGGTCACGATCGACCCCGCCCGCCGGCTAGCGGACGCCCTCGGTATCAGCGGCGTGGGCAACGAACCCCACCAGGTTGCCCCGCCGGAGGGCCAGGAACCTTGGCCCGGCGAACTGTGGGCAGTGATGTTGGACGCTCAAGGGACGTTCGACGACCTCGTCGGCCGGTACGCGACCAACCCCGGGCAGGCAGAGGCCATTCTCACCAACCCGGTCTACCGGAACATCTCCGGCGCCCTGTCCGGCACTCAGGAGTACATGGCGGTGGAGAAGCTGTACGAGCTGCAAGAAAGCGGGGCTTTCGACTTGATCGTGGTGGACACCCCGCCTGCGCAGCATGCGCTTGATTTCCTGGAGGCGCCCAAGCACCTGGCCCGCTTGCTCGACAACCGGGTCTTCCGCCTGCTCATGGTGCCGACCCGGGCCGGGCTGCGGGCGTTCGAACTGGGTGCGCAGCTGATGTTGAGGACGATCGCCAAGGTGGCCGGGGGTGAGGTCGTGGCCGAGACCATCCAGTTTTTCACCCAGTTCGAGGGCATGGAGGACGGCTTCCGCGCCAGGGCCCGCCGGGCCGAGGAGTTGCTGCACTCGGAGCGGACATCCTTCACGCTGGTGTGCTCGCCGCGGCGTGACACCGTGGAAGAGGCCCTTTACCTGGTCTCGCAGATGTCTGCTTCCGGGGCCTGGGCGTCTACGGTCGTGGTCAACCGCT
>JASHVH010000200.1 GCA_030039575.1 Acidimicrobiales bacterium
ACTCCCGGGTCACGGTGACTGCTAACGGGCACACGGTGTACCTGGACGGTGAGGTCGGCTCGTGGAAGGCGGAGGAGGAAGCGGTCGACACGGCTTGGGGAGCTCCCGGGGTCACAGACGTCGTCGACCAGCTGGTCATCGTTTCGTAACCCGCGCACTTTGCGCCAACCGTTGTTGGCGACCTCAGCACTGACCGCTCGGCTATGGCCAGAACGTCAAGCTCCCCTCCTACGGTGCTTAACGGCGGATATCTGGAGCTGATATAGCCCCTGTAGTCGATGTAGCCGATCGGGCTTGGGTTTTTCATGGGCGACTGGTTCTCTGGAGCGGTGTGGATTAGCTCTTGCATGTCCGCGTGGCGGACGTTAAGGTATGCGAACACACGTTCGAGTTCGGAAGGCGCGCCATGCGGGCCCAGCGGGTAGTAATGCCAGTGAGGCCGGCTTCAAAGGCCGCTTCGGCATCCTCGTCCACAGAGAGGAACCACTCGACGCCGAACTCGGCTAGGTACGGGAACTGGCCGGAGTCGATCAGGCGTTGTAGGTGAGCCGTCGCCGTCTGCCGCCAGCCATCGTCCGACCCAGCGAGGCGTCGCCACTCGGCCAACCCGACCGCCAGCTGGACCTGCCCGAGGACGTAGCTGTCGACGACGTTGAGGAACGTAAGACTGGTGTTCAGGTCGAGGTCCAGGTCCTCGCTCGCCTTCATCGATTGCTCGAAGTGGCGCATGGCGTTCGGGCCAATCGCCGGGCGCTGGAGGCTGGCGGCGACGAGCCACGGGTGGGCCATAGTCAACTTCCACGTGTTGCGAGCAAGGGCGGTCAGGGCTTGGCGCCAATCTGGCGGTGGATCTTCATCATCAACCTTCCCATCGGCTTTGCCGCCTTGACCATCGTCGGTGCTCGCCTTCATCTTCCGGCCCGTCGGTCGGACCGTAGAGTCGTCGACCGGAGGCAATTCGTGTTGATCAAGCTCCGCCGGTCGAGAGCGGGCTCAACGGGGAGCGGACGGCTAGCGCGACCTCGCTATCGCTAAGATTGCGGGGATGGTGACAGGCGGCGAGACGGTCGCCCGGGAAGCGCATAAGCGGCGGTTCCACCAGCGTGCAGATTTCGGTGGAGTGTTGGCAACGGGGATGGAAACGACAGCCGGACGGGACGTTGACGGGGTTGGCTGGTTCTCCCTTGACCACGACGCCTCGCCCGGCCCGCTCTCCTGCCCGCCGGCGCACGGGGACCGAGGCCAGGAGCGCTGCCGTATAGGGGTGGACCGGTTTGTGGTAGAGCGCCTCGGCCGGGGTTAGTTCCACAATTTTACCCAGGTACATGACCGCGATACGGTCCGAGACATGGCGGACAACCGAAAGGTCGTGGGCTACGAAGATGTACGCCAGGCCGCTTTTGTCCTTAAGGTCGTCAAGCAGGTTGATGACTTGCGCTTGCACAGAAACGTCCAGCGCCGAGACGGGTTCGTCGAGGACGATAAGGCTCGGCTGCACAGCCAGGGCGCGAGCGATCCCAATGCGCTGGCGCTGGCCGCCTGAGAACTCGTGCGGGAAGCGGTTGATATGTTCCGGGTCGAGCCCTACCTGGCCAAGTAAGGTACGGGCCCGGTCCGTCACCTCTCGGCCCTTTATGCCCTGCAACCGCAGCCCGAGACCGACTATTTGGCCGATCCGCTTGCGAGGGTTAAGCGACGCCTCTGGGTCCTGGAAGACCATCTGCACCTCGCGGCGGATGCCCCGAAGAGCCCGGGGGCTGGCTCGGGTAATGTCGTGCCCGCGGAAATGGACCGTGCCAGCGGTGGGGGTGGCGAGCCGCAACAGGCAGCGGGCCAGGCTCGTCTTCCCGCAGCCAGATTCACCCACGACCCCGAGTGTCTCTCCTTCGTCCAGTGTGAACGAGACGTCGTCAACAGCGCGGACAGTCGCAGTACTGCGGTCAAGGACCATGGTGTTCCTTACGGTGTAATGCAACTCCACGTGTTTTGCTTCGAGCAGGGGCGGCCTCGACACTGTCATTATTTTGCGCCTATTCTTTCGAAATCCACTGACCGAAGCCTGAGCTTGTCCTCTGCGGTCAGCCAACAGCGGTCGAAATGCCGCGGCGCCGCCACCAGCTTGGCTGCCAAAGGAGGGACGTTGGAGCAGTCATCATACCGGTGCGGGCATCGGGGCGAGAAATGACAGCCAGGTGGCGGCCGCAGCAGCGAGGGTGGTGAGCCAGCGATACTCGCCAGCCTGCGCGGCTTTTCCCCGTCTACGCGCGGGACCGAGGCCAGGAGCGCCCAGGTGTAAGGGTGTTGGGGGTCGTCGAGCAGGTCATCGACATCAGATTGCTCGACGACTCGCCCGCCGTACATGACGAGGACCCTGTCCGCCACCTGCGACACGACACCGAGGTCGTGCGTGATGAGGATGATCGAGACGTCGCTGTCGGCTCGCAACGACTCGAGTTCGGCCAGGATTTGAGCCTGGATCGTCACGTCCAGAGCGGTGGTCGGTTCATCGGCAATTATCAGGCGGGGAGAGCAAGACAGTGCGAGGCCGATCATCACTCGTTGACGCATACCACCCGACAATTCGTGCGCATACGACCGGACAAGTTCCCGGGGACGAGGAATGCCAACCCGTGCCAAAAGCTGGACAGCGCGCTCGGTGGCTGCGGCTCGGGAGACCCGTTCGTGAGCGCGGATCTGCTCCACGATCTGGTCGCCAATACGCTGCACGGGGTTGAGCGCGGTCATCGGGTTCTGGAAGATCATCGCGATCTCGGGCCCCCGGATCCGCCGGAGTTGCTCCTCGGACGCGCCGATCAGCTCGGTCCCGCCGAAATGAGCCGTCCCGCCGAACGTAGCGTTCGGTGAACGGGTCAAGCCCATAAGGGTCATGGCGGTGACGGACTTGCCAGACCCGGACTCGCCGACGACGGCTAGTATCTCGCCCGGCTCAACTGAAAAACTGACACCATCGACCGCCTTCACCTCTCCTTCTTCAGTGCGGAACGAGACGCGCAAGTCCTCGACCTGGAGCACGTCGGGCCTTACCCGTTCAACCTGACTCGCGGGTCCAAAACGACGTACAGGATGTCGACCAGAGCGGCGACAAGGACGACGAGGAATGCGCCGTACATCACAATGACCAGTATTGGCGGTATGTCAAGGGTCATGATCGACTCAGCGGCGTACTCACCCACGCCGTCCAAATTGAAAACGACTTCTACCAGTATCGCCCCTCCTCCAATGACGGCGGCAAAGTCGAGCCCCCACAGGGAGATGACCGGGATCAGGGATGTCCTCAGCACGTGGTTGAGCCAGATCCGCCGTTGCGTCAGCCCCTTGGCTCGGGCGGTGCGGACAAAGTCCTCGTGGAGCGCATCGAGCATATTGGAACGGAGAACTCTGGAATAGAAGCCGATATAGACCACAGAGAGACTGAACCAGGGCAGGACCAGGTGCATGAACCATTCCCAGGGATCCTGGAAAAACGGTACGTAACCGCTAAGCGGGAATATGTGGACCCGGTAGGCAAAGAAGTAAAGGCTAACCGCACCGACCACGAAGGTCGGTGTGGACACCCCGACCAGGGCCACGACCCCGAGCAACCGGTCGGTAAAGCGGCCGGCCCTGACTGCACTGGAGGCGCCCAGCACGATCCCCCAGAACAGCCAAATGACGCCGGCGCCCAGAGCGAGTGAAATAGTGGCCGGCAGGCCGCGTTGAATTTGAGACAGCACGTTCACCTGTTGGCTGTAGGAAACGACGGTGCCGGTGAAGATCTTTTCCATCGTGTCCAGGTACTGGACATAAACTGGCTTGTCGAACCCCCAGGTCTTGATGATGGCGGCGATTGTCTGTGGCGTAGCGGACTGTCCGGCGAGGCGCAGAGCCGGGTCGCCATTAGGGATCACTTGGAAGATGAAGAACGTGAACACAGAGATGGCGAACATTACGAGCAGTGCTTGAAAACCCCGCCGCAAAGCAAAGCGGGCCACTCAGCGCCCCAGGCTGATACGGGCTCGAGGGTCAAGGGCGTCGCGTACGCCTTCAGCGAAGACGTTGATACCCAGCACGGCAAGGACGAGAGCCACCGCGGGGGCCAGCACGAGCTGCGGAGAAGAGGGCAACAGAGGAAGCCCTTCCTGGATCATCGTGCCCCAGGAGGCGTTGGGGGGCTGTACGCCGGCTCCCAGGAAGGACAATGATGCCTCGAGGAGTATGGCGCCGGCAATTATCAAAGGCGCGAAGACAATGACGGTTGAGCTGAGGTTTGGCAGGATCTCGCTGAGGACAATTCGCCAGGAACTGCACCCGAGGCAACGCGCCGCGTCGACGAACTCCTTCTCTCGGAGCGCCAGGACCTGGCCGCGGATGGGCTTGGCCATGTAGGGGATGTAGACGAGGCCGATTATGAGGGCGGGGATGGCCAGTGAATTGCCCTTGATGTCGAGTGGGCCGATCGTGATCCCACCGCCGACAGCCACCGAGGTACCGATCGCCACGCCCAGCAACACCGCCGGGTACGCCCAAATGACGTCGAGCGCCCGGGACAGGACGCTGTCTGTGACCCCCCGGTAGAAGCCAGCCACGAGCCCGATGGCGACCCCGCCAACAATAGTAATGGCAGCGGCCATGAACCCGATCTCCAAGGACGTCCGACCACCATAGAGGAGCCGGACAGCGACGTCGCGACCGTTCTGGTCGGCGCCGAGGAAGAACCGTGCATGCCAGGTGGGGCCGATGGGTATCCCGGTGAGCGACACAACGTTTTCAGTGTGGCCGCCGACTCTCACGGTGCCAGTCACGTCGTTGGTGTTCGGCCCAACATGGGCCACATAGCGAGCGTAAACAGGGGCCAGGAGGCAAAGCGTGAGAATGAACAGGAACAGCCCACCAAAACCAAGGGCCACATGGTTGTGCCGGAGCCGACGGAGCACCAGCCGGTAGGGGCCGTTCCCCGTACTGGCACCCTGCTCCGCCCGCGCTCCGACGACAACCGTGGCGGTCTTTTCGGTGTTCGACCCGCCCTCGCGAAGCAGCAGGCTGGTCTGTGACCCTGCTCCCTCGGGTGGGTGAGCCGATGTCATGTGGTTACTGGCTCAACTGCCACGTCGACCAGTCGTTGCCGTTGATCAAGCTGTAGGCGGCGGTCGAGAAATCGATGGCGTTGGACATGAACTTGGGGTCCTGCGGGTACCCGATGATCAACTCGTCGGCCTGGCTGGCGACGTACTCGTCGAGGGCAGTCCATTGCGACGCCACCGACTCCAGGTTTGAAGTAGTAACGGCTCCCAAGGTCTTGAGCTCCGCCTGGATGTGAGGGTCACGGACGTAGCTGCGGTTGCGGTTGCCGACGGGTTGGATGCTATTGGCGTTGACCAACAGGTAGAAGTCGATGGGGTTGGGGAAATCCTGCTCCCACGCCGACCACCCGGTTTGCGGGTCGGCCGACCGGCTCCCCACCGTCGGGAAGTAGGTCGAGCCGGTGACGTACTTGATCGTAGCCTTGAAACCGATCTGGTTGAGCACGCTGGCGTAGTACTGGACGAACTGCCCCACCGGGCTGGTCGACTCGCCCCATACGGTGACGGGGCTGCCCACGAGGTGAGCCTGCTTGATGAGGGCCTGTGCCTTCGAGATGTTCGATGTGCCGACAACGCCATACGGGCACGGGGCTGTCGGGTGGCCGATCATGCCAGGTGGTAGGAGGTAACAGCCGGGAGTCAGGCTGCCGCCTGCCAGCCGCACGAACGCGTCACGGTTGACCGCGTAGTTGACCGCTTCCCTCGCCAGCTTATTGTTGAAAGGTGCTTTCGACTGGTTGAGGAAAAAATAATCAGTAGTTTCCGAAGGCTCCATGGTGAAGCGGTCGGCGGCCTGCGACTTGATTTGGCTCAGAAGAGACGAGGGGATCGTGTCGAAGGTGTCGAAATTGTCGACCTGGTTGTCCAGCACCTGTTCGGCCTCTGTGGTCGAATTGCTGACAATGCTCACCTTGATCGTGCCGACGTCGCCGGCTGGGATGCCGGGTATGTGGAACGAGGCAAAATAAGGGTTCTTGACCAGCTCGAAAGACACATTGGGGACGACGTCCTTGATAACGTACGCCCCTACACCCGGCGGCGGGTCGGTCAAGACTTTCATCGGCGTGGTGGGCGGGATGGGGGCGGCCGACGGGAACGCCAGGACGTTCTCGAAGGCACCATAAGGAGCGACCAACCTGATGGTTATTTTCCCGGTGGCGTCATCGGTGGAGATGCCGCTAATGCTGGTCGCCTTGCCGGCAAGGAAAGCGGCAGCGCCCTGGATGTTGTCACTGAAGAAGGAGTCGCCGCCCCAGTTGAGCTTGAACAGGCGTTCTATGGCATATGTGAAATCGGACGCCACCACGGGGGAGCCGTCTGAGAACTTGAGGC
>JASHVH010000201.1 GCA_030039575.1 Acidimicrobiales bacterium
CACCCTTTCCCCGCCGCCATCGACGACGTCTTAGCCGCATGGCGCTGGCTCCGCACCGACCAGGACCTCAGCGTAACCTCGATGGCGGTGGCCGGCGGTTCAGCCGGCGGGGGCCTCGGCGTTGCCTTGCTGGTGGCCACGCGCGACGCCGGAGAGGCATTGCCGGCCGCCGCCGTACTGATGTCGCCGACGGTGGACCTGACCGGCTCGGGGGCCTCGATGACCGAGCGCGTCGACCAGGACCCGGTCTCCACCCCCGCCATGCTCGCTCAGTTTGCCTCCGACTACCTGGCCGGGGCCGACCCTAAGACGCCTCTGGCATCGCCGCTGTTCGCCTCCCTGGCCGGGCTCCCGCCCTTGCTTGTGCAGGTGGGCACGGCCGACCTGTTGCTCAGCGATTCCGAACGCCTGGCCAGAGCGGCCGCCGAGGCCAGGGTCGACGTCACCCTGGAGGTCGGCGAGGGCCTGCCCCACGTCTACCAGCTCTTGCTCGGCACCCCCGAGGCGGCCGAGGCCACCGAGCAGATCGGCAAGTTCCTGCGCGCCTGGGTTCGGTAATTGGGCCCAGCCGATGTGGTTGACTGAGGGCTTCAGGCCCCACCGCGACCGGGGCAGGAGCCCAGACTTGTGGAGGTACTAGTGGCCGAACCGGCGCAACCCGGACAACGAATGGTGATTGGCCACTTCATCGTCTCTGATGACGTCGAGCGCTCCCGGCGCTTCTATACCGAGGTGCTCGGCGGCAAGGTGGTCTTCGGCCCGGAGCCGACCAATGTCGCCCTCGCCAACACCTTCATCATCATCAACGGGGGCGGTGGCCCCACCGACGACAAGCCCACCGTCACCCTGGAGACGCCGAGCGACCCCGACCGGGTCAGCAGCTTCCTCAACATCCGGGTCACAGATATCCACGCCGCGTACGCCGAATGGAGCGCCCTGGGGGCGCACTTCCTCACGCCGCCGAAGCAGCACCGGTACGAGATCCGTTGCTACATCAGAGACCCCGACGGTTACATCATCGAGGTCGGACAAACCACCGACCCACAGGGAGATTGGTGGCCCGCCGACTGGCAATGGGTCAACCCCACCGGGCAACCCGACTGAACCCCGTCTCGGCACCGGGGCGTTCGGCGATCTCCCCATGTGCCCGGTTCACCGGCCTGAGCGACGAGAGCGTTGCTGGCGCGGCCTTCGGCCGGGTACCTCGACCTGTGGTTGGGCCACCGGTTGACGGCCCAAGAGGGGAGCGACGAGGACTACATGTCCCGAGGGAGCCTCTATAGTGTTCAATGGCCTCCGGCTGAGCGAAAGCGGGTGGCCTGGAGTTCGCCGGATGTTCACCCATTCGTTACGGCCATTTCTCTGAAGCGTCAAGGATGGTGGCCTATGGTTTGACCATTGAACTGGGTGCCTTGGCCACACTGCCGTCTCGGTGCGGGATCTGCTGGGACCTCGGAGATGTGATCTTCTCAGAAGAGACCGAGATAAAAACGGTCGACGGCATCACTCAGACTGTGGTCTTGGTCCCAGGCATGGGCGAGCTGATTAGGTCATTGGCGGGCAACGGGATAGCGATGGCGATAATTTCGGACACCCGGGTGGGGGCGTGTGAGAACGTCCTGAGCCAGCACGGTCTCGAAAACTGTTTTTTGCACTGGACCATATCCGAAGCCCTGGGGGTCGAAAAACCCCATGAAGACATGTTCCTCACTACATCTAAGGCTTTGGGGATCCCGTTGTCACGTCTGGCGATGGTCGGCAACCACTACTACCGGGACATCGAGGGGGCGAGGCGGGCGGGCATGACCGCGATCTGGTTCCACTGGAACGACCGCTACCCGAGCCCCGCCGAGACGCCGGCTGCCCACTATACCGTGGGCGATGCTTCTGAGCTTGCGGTCGCGATCGGCGATTGGTTGGCATCGCTGGACGCCACCGACCTCGGTCCCAGCGTAGGCGGCGAAGACGCAAAAACTGCGCCGGCATGACCGAACCGAAAGTCGCCGCCGCCCGGCTGCCCACTCACTACGTAGCTGCCCATCGTGGGGCCAGAAGACTTGCCCCTGAGAACACATTGGCCGCTTTTTCGTCCGCCCTCGCCCAGGGGGCCGTGGCGCTGGAGCTCGATGTCCACCTGACCCTCGACGAGCGGGTGGTGGTCATCCACGACGATCTCCTTGACCGCACGACTGATGGCAGCGGCCCGGTGTGGGCGCTGCCGAGCGACGACATCAAGCGGCTCGATGCGGGCTCGTGGTGGTCGGAGAAGTTCGCCGGCGAAGCCATCCCGTTCCTGGAAGAGGCGATCGAGCTCACCGAAGGCAGGGCCGTTCTGCACGTGGAGCTAAAGGGCCGTGCGGCTGACTTGCTGGCCGGCGAGGTGGTGAAGATCGTCAGGCGGACCGGATCGGAGTCGCGCGTCATCGTAATGAGCTTCGACCTCGACGCCGCGCTGGCCACGCAGCGAGCAGGCCCGGAGCTAGCCGTCCTGCCTATTGTCGGAGGAAAGTTGGAGGACGAGCTCGGGTTTGTCCAGGCCACCGGGCTTCGCGGGCTCAACCAGGCAGTAGGGCATTGGCAGCAAGAGACGGTACAGCGTTTTCACGAGCGCGGGTTTCTTGTCCACGGCAGCCTCATCAACGACCCCAAGAAATTGAAGGAGTTTTTCTGGCGAGGCGGCGACATGGCTGACTCGGACTCGCCTGATTGTTTCGCCCCTGGTGAAGGGTAGCTAAGGCGTGCGGCAACGCGCCGTCGCATACGGTGGACGGCGAGACCCCGCACTGCGAGGCGACCTTGACCAACGTGACCCGTGGCCGAGCGGTCATGACAGGTACCTCCTTACAGGCGAGGCCGCCCGTGCCCACCTCATCTGCCGTACACCGCCTTCAGTCTTGGGCCAGTAACCCATTGAGCACACAAGGGTTCATCCTCTGTCCATGAATATTTAATCCTCCATACACCCTGACATAACCCCGAGATTTAGTTCGTTCTGTATCGTTAGAAAAGCATCTTGTTCCGCATTCTGTGCGGTAGTGGTGCCCTGGGTGCGGACGGGGATGTCGTCGAACATAGGGCCCTTTCGTCTACGTACAGGAGGGGATGCCTCGTGTGGAAGCGCGTCTTGGTAACCGTCGGTCTGTCGCTTGGCCTCGTCGCCACTACTTGCTGGCCGGTCTCGTCCGAAGCCAGCATCCTAAAGCCATCTGCTAGTTTCGTACCGAGTGCGAACACCAACGCACTGACGATCGATGATGAGGGGGGGAGCCTGTGGAACTGCTCCTTCAACCCGATCAACCCGACCCAGTCTGCCGGCCCCGAGTTCGGCTTCATCTACGAGCCGCTCATCATGGTGAACCCGCTCCAAAACGGTAAGACCACCCCATGGTTGGCAACATCGTATGCGTGGAGCAACGGGAACAAGACGCTTACCTTTACGATCCGCAAGGGCGTCGACTGGAGCGATGGCTCTCCTTTCACGGCGGCAGACGTCGTGTTCACCTTCCAATTGCTAAAGCGCTACCCCGCGGCCGACGCCAACGCCGTCTGGACGGTCCTGCAGAGCGTCTCGCAACAAGGGGACAACGTGGTCATGAACTTCAAGGCGCCTTCGGTCCCTTATTTCTATTACATTGCCGATCAGGTGCCAATTCTGCCAGAACATATTTGGTCAAAGATCTCCAACCCGTTGACTTACGTGGACGCCCAACCGGTTGGGACTGGGCCGATGGTCATTGGCCAATGTACTCCTCAGAACATCATGTACACCGCCAACAAGAACTACTGGCAGCCTGGCCTCCCCAAAGTCCAAGTTCTCAACTTCCCGGCCTTCCTCTCCAACTCCTCGGCCAACACGTACCTGCAAACGGGCCAAGCGAACTGGGGTGGCCAGTTCATCCCGAACATAAAGGTCTTCTACACCTCGAAGAGCCCCTATTACCATTACTGGTACACGTCCGATCGCAACGTCTACCTCTTTATCAACTTGACGGCGCCCCAGCTGAACGACGTCCAGGTGCGGCGAGCTATGGCCTATGCGATCAACCGCGGGCAGGTATCGCTAGTAGGAGAGGGCGGGTACGAGCAGCCCTCCAACCAGGCCGGGATCGTGACCCCCAGCTTCACTTCTTGGCTGGACACCCCGCTGCTGTCCACTTACAACTACACGTACAACGTCTCGCGAGCCGAGTCGATCTTGGAGGCGGACGGCTACAAGAAGGGGAGCGACGGCATCTTCGCCAAGGACGGCAAGCAGCTCTCTTTCAGCGTCATTAACCAGGGCGGTGACTCCGACTGGGTGGCGTCGTTGCAGGTGATCGCCCAGGACCTGCAAGCTGCGGGTATTGGCCTCACCATCGATGAAATGTCCAACTCGGCTTACGATAACGACTTGTTCAAGGGCGAGTACCAACTCGCTTATGGGGAGCTCGGGTATGGGCCGGCGCCGTACTACGAGCTGCGGTCCCTTCTGTACAGCAAGGAATCCGCCCCTATCGGGCAGGTGGCGTCGGGGAATTACGAGCGCTATAGCAACCCCTCTACTGACGCACTGCTCAATGAGTACGCCACCACGACTAATCCCGGGACTCAGCACAGCATAATCGACAGCATCGAAAAAGTGATGCTCTCGGACGTCCCGTCTATCCCTATGACGGAGAGCGCGCTTTGGTTCCAGTACGACGACCAATACTGGACCGGTTGGCCCACTCCGTCGGACCCCTACATGGACCCCGACCCAGGTCACGCGCCCTTCCACGAAGTGGTCCTCCTGAACTTGAGGCCGCGATGACCCCGGCGGTTTGACATGGGCAGGCCACGGGCGCAAAGGCGTGGGGGCGGCACGCCCGTACCGGCTACGCCAGGTCCTGAGCAACGTCACTGAGCTGCGCTCGGGCCCGGGCATCACGAACACCAGCAGATGAAGTACTTCCGGCAACGACTCGGCTTTTTTGTGATGACCCTGTGGGCGTGCATCACTATAAACTTTGTGCTCCCTCGAGTCATGCCGGGCAACGCAGCTATCGACATGATGGCTCGGTTCAAAGGAGAGATAAGCCCCGCCACCTACCACGCCATGGCGTTAGCTCTCGGCGTTCAAACCAGGCAGAACCTTGTTTCGGCCTATGTGCATTACGTGGCCGACCTCTTCACTGGTCACTTGGGCGTATCGGCCACCTTCTTCCCCAGGTCGGTGGTGTCGGTAGTGGGCGCCTCTCTACCCTGGACTCTCGGCTTGGTCGGGATCACGACCGTCTTGGCCTACGTGCTGGGGACGCTCATAGGGATCCTCGGGGCGTGGCGGCGCGGCGGAAAACTCGATAGCCTGCTGCCACCTATCTTCATCATCACGTCCGCTTTTCCATACTTTTTCACCGCTCTACTCGCCATCCTGCTCTTCGCTATCAAACTTCACTGGTTGCCCACTGGCTTCGGGTACTCGCCCGAGGCCAAGATAGCTATGACATGGTCCTTCGCTGGCGATGTCCTTTACCATGCCTTTTTGCCTGCGCTCACCATCCTGATTACCGCCACCGGCGGATGGATCCTGACCATGCGCAACAACATGATCACCACCCTCGCAGATGACTACGTCACCATGGCAAGGGCCAAGGGCCTGTCGCCGAGGCGGATCATGTTCGACTACGCGGGCCGCAATGCCATCCTCCCGAACCTGACGGGCTTTGCCATGTCGCTTGGTTTCGTGGTCAGCGGTGCCGTCCTCGTGGAATACGTGTTCTCCTATCCGGGGATCGGCTATACGCTGCTCCTGGCGGTGCAGAACGGCGACTACAACTTGATGCAAGCACTGTTCTTCCTCATCACCCTGTGCGTTCTGGTCGCCGTATTAGTCATGGACCTGGTGACCGTCCTGGTCGACCCGAGGACGAGGGAGCAGGGGTGAGGAGGAGGCGATAAGCCGGGACATGACCGGTCCCACAACGCGGGGTGAGGCCCCGGTGGCCGACCGCCTGCGGTCTGGGGCGTTCTACAACGTCACGCGGGCGGTGCTGTCTAACCGCAAGGCGACTGTAGGGCTCGGCTTGCTATTGGTCTTTGTGGTCCTGTCATTGTTCCCGGGCCTGGTGGCAAGAGACAGCCCAACTGCTGATACTTTTACACCCTCCCTTGGGCCCTCTCTTTCGCATTTGCTCGGCACCACGTCTTATGGGCAGGACGTTTTCGCCCAACTGGTCTACGGGACGCGGGAGTCGCTCGTGATTGCCATCGTGGCCGGTCTTTTGGCTACCGCGCTCGCGGTATTCATGGGCGTCACGTCTGCGTTCGTGGGCGGGACCGTCGACCATGCCCTGTCAATGGTCATCGACACTTTCCTAGTCCTCCCCGCCTTCCCGCTCATAATCGTAATCGCGGCTTACACGAAGCACGCTAGCAATGGCGTACTGATCGCGGTATTGGTCGTCACGGGTTGGTCCTACGGTGCACGCACCCTGCGGGCACAGGCGCTGTCGTTGCGGAACCGGGATTTCATCATTGCCGCTCGGGTTCGGCGGGAGCGGACTTGGCGCCTCATCACCTTTGAGGTTCTCCCGAACATGACCTCCCTCATCCTCGCGAGCTTCCTCGGGGCCGCCCTCTTCTCGGTGCTCGCAGCGGCCGGCCTCCAGTTTATCGGCTTAGGCAACCCCGACGCTCAAAGCTGGGGCACCATGCTGTACTGGGCGCAGAACAGCGAAGCTCTTCAGGCGGGCATGCCCCTGTGGGCGATCATGCCCGGGCTTTGCCTCGCCTTGCTCGGGGCCAGTTTCGCATTGCTCAACTACGCCTTCGACGAGATCGGGAACCCGGCGCTCCGTCCGGTCAGGATGAGGCGTGGCCGCTGAGGCATCTTTGCTAGAGGTCCGAGACCTGAGCGTGGAATACCTCACCCGGGGCCAGCCCGCCAGGGCCGTCGACAAGGTGAGTTTCAAATTGGGCTATGCAGAGTTCCTCGGGGTCGTAGGGGAGTCCGGCTGCGGGAAAACTACCATGCTCCTGGCGATTACTCGCCTGCTTCGCCCGCCCGCGAAACTGGTCGGCGGCGAGGTGGTGTTCAAGGGCCAGGACCTTACGAAACTGGACGAGGGGCAGTTGCGCCCTGTCCGCTGGCGAGGGTTCTCGCTCGTCATGCAAAGCGCCATGAACGCCCTCAATCCCGTCAAGTCCGTCGCCGCCCAGATGATGGACGTCTGCCGCGCCCACACCTCGATGTCCAAGGAGGAGATCCGGGCGCGCTCGAAGGAGGTGCTGCGCCTCGTCTCCATCGATCCGGTGCACCTCGACAGCTACCCGCACCAGCTCTCGGGGGGAATGCGCCAGCGGGCCATGATCGCCATGGCCCTCTTGTTCACACCCGATCTCGTCATCATGGACGAGCCGACGTCGGCCCTCGACGTCGTCGCCCAGCGCTCGCTCATGATGCAGATCAAAGAGCTGCAGGCACAGCTCGGCTTCGCCGTGCTCTTCGTGACCCACGACATGTCACTCG
>JASHVH010000202.1 GCA_030039575.1 Acidimicrobiales bacterium
AGGTCATCTACCGGGTGGCCGAGATGCTGGAGGGCCGCCATGCCCAGTTCGTGGACAGGCTGGTGGAAGGAGAGGGCCTGACGCGCCAGGCGGCGACGATGGCGGTGGACCAGTCGGTCGACCGCCTGGTCTGGTACGCGGGGTGGTCCGACAAGCTTTCACAGGTGGCGGGGTCGGCCAACCCGGTGGCCGGCCCCTATTTCGACTTCTCCATCCCCGAGCCCACGGGCGTAGTGGGGGTCTTGGCTCCCCAGAGCTCTTCGCTCCTGGGGCTGGTCAGCGTGGTAGCCCCGGTGATCACGACCGGCAACGCCGCGGTAGTTATAGCCAGCGAGGAGCGCCCTCTCCCGGCGCTTGACTTCGCTGAGGTGCTGGCCACTTCCGACCTCCCGGGCGGGGTGGTGAACATCCTCACCGGGCAAACCGCCGAGCTTGCCCCCGTGCTGGCCGCTCACCGCGACGTCGAGGCGCTGGACCTGGCCGGCGCACCACCCGACCTCGAGGCCGACCTCGAGGAAGCAGCCGCCGACAACGTCAAGCGAGTACTGCGCCCTCCCCCCGGCGACCCCGACTGGTCGGCCGAGCCCAGCCCGGCCCGGATGCTCTCGTTCGTGGAGATCAAGACGGTCTGGCACCCGGTCGGCGTCTGAGCCCTGACCGGCCGCAGCCGTGGCCCGGCTTCTGGCCGGCACTAACATACGGCGACGGCTGGCGCCGGGTTGCGCAGGGGATGGTGTCGAGGAGGGAGTAGTTGGGCGTTCAGGTGGTGGACCACCCGCTGGCGAAGTCCATGCTCACGGCCCTCCGTGACCGCGGCACGCCACCCCCCCTTTTCCGGCTACTGACCAAGCGGCTGGCGCTCGTCCTGTGCCTGGAAGCGACCAGGACCATACCGACGGCCGCCGTCGAGGTCGACACACCCTTGGCCCGGACGACCGGCGCCCGCCTGGCTCAGCCGCTGGTCGCCGTGCCGGTGCTGCGGGCCGGGCTCGGCATGCTCGAGGCGGTGACCGAACTGTTCCCCGAGGTCACGGTCGGCTACGTCGGCCTGGAACGGGACCACGCCACCTTCGAGCCGTCGATGTACTACTCGAAACTGCCGCCCCTGCAGGGGCGCGCCGCCCTGCTCCTGGACCCGATGCTGGCGACGGGCGCCTCAGCCTCCGCCGCCTGTGACGCGCTCGAGAAGGCCGAGGCCCAGCAGATCACGCTCCTGTCCGTGGTGTCCGCGCCCGAGGGCATCGAGCGCCTCCAGGGGCTCCACCCCCAAGTCCACATCGTCACGGCCTCGATCGACGACGGCCTAAACCAGTACGCCTACATCGTCCCCGGTCTGGGCGACTTCGGCGACCGCCTCTTCGGGACCCTTTGAGAGGCTCTCAGCCCAAACTGGTGCGGGATAAGTGAGGTCTGACGCGCTCTTTCGTCCCCGGGGGTGTCGACCCGGGGCTCGAACACGGCCGCACCTCGAACTGGGAACGAAAAGTGCTCTCTCACGACACTTTTGGTTCCCAGATCGCCTCTCAACTTGCAGCGCCCTGGTGCTCAGCTCCCGTAGGCGACCGCGATCCTGGCGCCGAGACGCACATTGCCCCTAACTGCGGCCAGGTTCGCTTCCATCGCGGCGCCTTCGGTATCACGGACCAACGCCGCCAGGAGGTACGGCGTCAGCCGTTGACCTGTAACGTCCTCCCGCTCGGCGGCGGCGAGCGCCTCGGCCAGCGCCCGGTCGTGCAGCTCGGGGTCGAGCTGCTCTGCCTCAGGGACGGGGTTGGCCACGAGCAAAGCGGAGCGTACGCCGAGGGTGTCCTGGCGGCGCATTACCTCCGCCACCTCGGCCGGGGTGTCTACGGTCCAGTCGACCGGACGACCCGAACTATGCAGGTAGAACCCCGGGAAAGAGGCCGTGCGGTAGCCCACCACTGTGACGCTCAGGGTCTCCAGGCGTTCGAGGGTGGCAGGGACGTCGAGTATCGATTTCACCCCGGCAGAGACCACGGTGACCCGCGTCTGGCTCAACACACCGAGGTCCGCCGACTCGTCGAAGGACTCAGCGAAACCCCGGTGCACACCGCCAAGCCCGCCGGTGGAGAAGACCCTGACCCCGGCGGCGGCGGCCAGCCAGGCCGTGGCCGAGACGGTGGTGGCCCCGCTGGCCCCGAATGCCTGGGCGACGGGGAGGTCGCGCTGGCCGAGCTTCCTGATGGTCGGGTCTTCGGCGACTCGGACGAGCTCACCGCTCGAGAGGCCAATACGGGCCACGCCGTCCAGCACGGCGATGGTGGCTGGGCAGGCGCCCTCTTCGCGGACGATGTCCTCGAGTTGGCGGGCGACGTCGAGGTTGCGAGGCCGGGGCAGCCCGTGGGCGATGATGGTCGACTCGAGGGCGACCACCGGCAGGCCGACGGCTCGCGCCTGTTCTACCTCCGGGCTCAATTGAAGGGGGCGGTCACCGCTGGGCGAGGAGCTCATGAGGTCAGGAATAGCGCATGAAGTCAGGACGACAAGGAGGCAGGCGAGAGTAAGCGGGTCACGTCACGACGCAGCTCGTCCAGCCGGGCCTGTGCGGCGCCCCGGGCCTCAGGCAGGTCGGTAGGGGCGCTCGGGCCTGTTGTCGCCTCGAAGTACACCTTGAGCTTCGGTTCCGTGCCACTGGGCCGCAGTACGACCCGGCCCGCCGCACCCAGGCGGAGGATGAGGACGTCCGACCGGGGCAGGCCGTCCTCGCCGAGGGCGAGGTCGCGCACCTCTGTCACTTCCAGGCCGGCCAGGCGGTCAGGCGGCGCGGCTCGCCAGCGCTCCATCAGCACCGCCATCTGCCGCAGCGCGTCGCTCCCGGTCAAGCGCAAGGACCACTGGCTGGTCGAGTACACGCCGAGGGCGGACTCGAGCTCCGCGAAGCGGTCCATCAGAGAGCGTCCCTCTTGCTTGGCCCGGGCCACCATGTCGGCGACGACGAGGGCAGCCGACAGGCCGTCTTTGTCGGCCACGGCGTCACTAACGGCGTAGCCCAAGGCCTCTTCGTAACCGAACAGGAGGCGGTGGTGGGGCAGTAGCAGCGCCGCCCGGGCGATCCACTTGAAGCCGGTTAGCGTTTCGATGTAAGCCACACCGGCCCAATTTGCCAGCGCCGAAAGCATCGAGGACGAGACCACGGTCGTAGCGACCAGGCGGTCGGCACCTGTCGTCGTGGCTATGAGGTGGTCGGCGATAAGGACGCCCAGCTCGTCGCCGGACAAAACGTGGAACCCGGCCCCGGACGGTTTGGGCACGGCGACGGCCAGGCGGTCGGCGTCAGGGTCGTTGACGAGCACGAGGTCAACCGCGAAGCGCTCGGCATCGGCCAGGGCCGGGTCGAGGACACCGGGTTCCTCGGGGTTCGGGAAAGGTGCCGTGGGGAACTCGGGGTCAGGGACCGCTTGAGCGGCCACCAGCGCCGGCGGCTCGAAGCCCGCCTCCTCGAGCAACCGAGGCAGCACCGCGCCGCCCACGCCGTGCAATGGGCTGTACAGGGTACGCAGCCGGCGGGGACCGGCGGGGCTGACGACGGCGAGCACGGCCCGGCGGTAGGCGGCCAGCAGTTCGGCTTCGTCGATGTTGTAGAGCAGGTCGCCGAAGGGCCCACTGAGGGCGTCGTCATCGGGCACCACGGCGCTCGCCGCCCGGGCCGCCACCTCCGCGTCGTACGGCGGGACGATCTGCGCCCCGTCGCTCAGGTAGACCTTGTAGCCGTTGTCCGGGGCCGGGTTGTGGCTGGCAGTGATCATGACGCCGGCCGCTGCCTGCAGATGGCGGACGGCGAAAGCGGTGACCGGGGTGGGCAGAGCGGTGCCAAAACGCCATACCCGCACCCCGCTGGCGGCCGCCACTCTGGCCGCGTCATCGGCAAAGTCGGCGGAGCGGTGCCTGGCGTCGTGGCCCACCACCACCGTGGGGGCGGGGTGGCCCTCCTGTTCGAGCCCGTACTGATCAAGCCGGTACCGGTCTAAGAGGTATTGGCTCAGGCCGGCGGTGGTCTTGCGCACCACCACCTGGTTCATGCGGGCCGGGCCCGCCCCCATCGGTCCCCGCAGCCCCGCTGTCCCAAAGCTGAGGGGTTGGTCGAACCGGTCTCGCAGGCCTCCTTCATCGCCCTTTTCCAGCAACGTGGACAGCTCACGGCGCGTCCCCGGGTCGGGGTCCTCTGCCATCCAGGCGTCGACCCGGGCCACCAGGTCAACGGGCAGGGACGCGGGCCCGCTCATGCCGGTCGGGGGCCAGTGAGAGGGCCGGCCAGACGGGGGAGGAGGGGGACCAGCAAC
>JASHVH010000203.1 GCA_030039575.1 Acidimicrobiales bacterium
CGTTCGCTCTCCTCCACCCGCGCCTGGCGCGAGATCTCGTAGGTGACCCCGCACGCCCAGACCTCGGTACGGCCGTCGACCGGCGCCAGTACTTCTACCTCCTCGAGTGAGGCCCCCACGCCGCCGACCTCGTCAACGAGCCGGCGCAGGGCATCGGACCGCAACGACCACAACTGCCCTAGCGAGCCGGCAGGGAGCTCCATCACTCGCTCGCCGTCGTACAGGCCGACAAGCTCCCTGGCCGAACCGGGCTGGCGGTACCTGAGGATATGCACGACCCTCCTTTCCGCAGGCAATTGGTCGGTAGGCAAGTGGCGAGTCCTACCGTAGCCTCAACAGGCTCTCGGCCACCCGGGCGGCCCGTCTCGTCCACCGCCCGGAGGGCAGCATGAGACTGGAGCCCTTTGGGGCAAGCTGCGTACGATCGCAAATTGTGCCTCCGGCGAGGGTCGTCCGGTCGACCTCGGTGGCCCGCACGCACTTTGGCTCGAGACGAGAGGGGATGAGATGCCGGGCAACCGTGATCAGTTGCGCGTTGCAATGATCGGGTACGGGTTTATGGGTGCCGCCCATTCGCACGCATGGCAGGCCGTGCGGAGGGCGTTCGACTTGAGCGCCGTCCCGGCACTGTCGGTTTTATGCGGGCGGGACCGGGCGCAGGTCGAAGCAGCCGCTTCGCGCTACGGCTTTGCCGAGACCTCGACCGACTGGCGCGACGTGGTCACCCGGGACGACATCGACGTCGTCGACGTCTGCACGCCAGGCGACACCCACATGGCGGTGGCGGTCGCCGCACTCGAAGCCGATAAGCACGTACTGTGCGAAAAGCCGCTTGCCAACTCGGTACCTGAGGCTGAAGCGATGGCCAAGGCGGCGGAGGCGGCCCAGTGGCGCGGACGGCGTTCGATGGTCGGGTTCAACTACCGGCGGGTACCGGCGGTAGTGCTGGCCCACCAGCTTGTCGCTGAAGGCCGCCTGGGCGACCTCCGTCACGTGCGGGGCGCCTACCTGCAGGACTGGCTGGTCGACCCGGCCGTGCCGCTGGCATGGCGGATGCGGCGGGAAAGCGCCGGTTCGGGCGCCCTTGGCGACATCGGCGCCCATGTCATCGACCTGGCCCAGTACCTGACCGGTGAGAGGTTGAGCGGGCTCAGCGCCAGGGCCCGGACGTTCATATCCGAGCGGCCGCTGCCGTCTGGCCCGGACGTGTTCCTGGGAGGCCAGGGCGGGACCACACTGGGGGAGGTAACGGTCGACGACGCCGTCGTGATGCACGGGGAGATCGGACCGGCATTGGCCACGTTCGAAGCCACGCGCATGGCCACAGGACGCAAGAACGCCCTGCGCATCGAGCTCAACGGCTCAAAGGGTTCGCTCAGTTTCGACTTCGAGGCCATGAACGAGCTGTGGTTCCTCGACGGCGACGAGGACCGCCGAATTAATGGGTTCCGCCGGGTGTTGGCCACCGAACCGGTGCACCCTTATATCCCGGCGTGGTGGCCGCCCGGTCACGGGCTTGGCTATGACCACACGTTCACCAACGAGATAGCCGATTTTGTCCAGGCCATCATCGAAGGTACGGACCCCGAGCCGAGCTTCGCCGACGGCCTGCAAGTCCAACGCGTATTGGCCGCAGTCGAGCAGAGCGCGGCCGACAATGCCGGCTGGACCGTGGTCGGCACCGGCTAGCCGGGCCCTCATACCGAAAGGAGAGAAATGCAGCGACCTATCACCCTTTTCACCGGCCAGTGGGCGGACCTGCCCTTCGTCGAAATGTGCGAACTCGCCGAAAGCTGGGGCTACGACGGGCTCGAGATCGCTTGCTGGGGCGACCATTTCGAAGTCGACAAGGCGCTGAACGATGACTCGTACATCCCCAAGCGGCTCGAATTGCTCGAAAGCCATAACCTCAAAGTGTTCGCCATTTCGAACCACTTGGTGGGCCAAGCCGTTTGTGACAACCCGATCGACGAACGGCATAAGAACATCCTGCCCGCCCGCATATGGGGGGACGGCGACCCCGAAGGCGTGCGCCGGCGAGCGGCAGAAGAACTGAAGGACACGGCCAGAGCCGCCCGGCGCCTCGGCGTGAACACCGTGATCGGTTTTACGGGATCGTCGATTTGGCACCTGGTAGCCATGTTCCCACCAGTGCCGCCCCAGATGGTCGAGCGGGGGTACGCGGATTTCGCGGCGCGCTTCAACCCCATCCTCGACGTTTTCGACGAGGAGGGGGTGCGCTTCGCCCACGAGGTCCACCCGAGCGAGATCGCTTACGACTACTGGACAACCGTGGCCGCGCTTGACGCCGTCGGGCATCGGCCCGCATTTGGGCTCAACTTCGACCCGAGCCATTTCATGTGGCAGGATCTCGATCCCGTAGGTTTTCTATGGGATTTCCGAGACCGTATCTACCACGTGGACTGCAAAGAATCGAAGCGGCAGCTGAACGGGCGCAACGGGCGGCTCGGCTCGCACCTTCCGTGGGGTGACCCGAGACGCGGTTGGGACTTCGTGTCGACCGGCCACGGGGATGTGCCGTGGGAGGCCGTGGTCCGGATGCTCAACGCCATCGGCTACGACGGGCCGATCTCGATCGAGTGGGAGGACGCCGGGATGGACCGCCTGATCGGCGCGCCCGAGGCACTGGAGCTTATCCGCCGGTTGTCGAAAATCAACCCTCCTGAGGCATCGTTCGACGCCGCGTTCAGCTCTCGGAGCGACTGAGGGCCGAGCTCCTCGGGCGGCACGGAGGCGTGGCCGCCCGGACGCGTTAGCGTAGGCCAATGCGCTTCGCCTTCAAAACCGCTCCCCAGAACACGACCTGGGAGGACATGCTCGCCGTCTGGCGGGCCGGCGACGAGATCGAGCTCTTCGAGTCAGCCTGGAATTTCGACCATTTCTACCCCATCTTCAGTGACTCGGCTGGGCCCTGCCTGGAGGCGTGGGTCACGCTGACCGCCTTTGCCCAGGCCACGCGCCGGCTGCGGCTCGGGACGCTGGTAACCGGCATCCACTACCGCCACCCCGCCGTCCTGGCCAACATGGTGGCGACCCTGGACATCGTCTCGGGCGGCCGCCTGGAACTCGGGATCGGTGCCGGCTGGAACGAAGAAGAGTCCGGCGCCTACGGCATCCAGCTTGGCTCTCCCAGGGAGCGCAGCGACCGTTTCGAAGAGGCATGCCAAGTGCTCATCGGGCTGCTCTCGCAGGAGACGACGACCTTTGACGGCCGGTACTACCGGCTTACTGACGCCAGGTGCAACCCGAAACCGCTACAGCGGCCGCACCCACCGATCTGCATCGGGGGCAGCGGCGAGCGGCGTACACTGCGCACGGCCGCCCGGTTCGCTCAGCACTGGAACTTCGTGGGCGGGACGGTCGACGAGTTCCGGAAGAAGTGCGATGTGCTCTATGCGCACTGCGCAGAGGTGGGCCGGGACCCGAAGGACATCCTTATATCGAGCCACGTCCGCTTTAGTGGTGACCCTAAAGCGACGGCGGCGGCGGCAGCCGAACTGGGCGACGCCGGTGCCGGCCTCGCCATAGTGCAACTCCCACCGCCTCACCGTCCCGATGTCTTGGGGCCTCTGGCCGACGCACTGGCCGAAATCGACTGAGCCAGGATGCTGCCTCCGGCTTCAGGGCTCAGGCCGGTGGCGAGGGCGTTCAGTGCCCAGCGGGGGCAGATTCCCGTCCGATAGGCGACATGTCGGTGTAACGGTCACCAGCGGCCGCGCCCAGGGGAGCGGCCTCCTCGATCCGGGCCAGGTCGTCCGCGGTGAGGGTTACCTGCTCGGCGGCTAGATTTTCCTCGAGGTAGCGGCGCCGCTTGGTGCCAGGGATCGGCACAACATCATCGCCGCGGCTGAACAGCCATGCCAGCGCCAGCTGGCCCGGCAGGACACCCTTTTCGCTCGCCAATTCTTGTACGCGTTCGACCAAGCGCAAGTTCTGAACAAAGTTCTCTCCCTGGAACCTCGGGTTGTACCGGCGAAAGTCGTCCGCGGCAAAATCGTCCGGGCTCGTGATCTGGCCGGTGAGGAACCCTCGGCCTAGCGGGCTGTAAGCGACCACTCCAATTCCGAGCTGGCGAGCGGTCGGCACGACCTCGGCTTCGATGTCCCGGCTCCAGAGCGACCACTCGCTTTGCAGTGCCGTGATCGGATGGACGGCGGCGGCCCGTCTCAAAGTGGAAGGGCTCGCTTCCGACAGCCCGAGGTGGCGGACCTTTCCCTCGGCCACCAGCTCGGCCATCGCGCCGACGGTCTCCTCGATTGGCGTGTTGGGGTCGGTCCGGTGCTGGTAGTAAATGTCGATGGCATCGGTCCCCAGCCGGCGCAGCGAGCCTTCGCACGCCTGCTTGACATAATCCGGGCGGCCGCTCACCCCGCGTTTGGTGGGATCGGAGAGGTCACGGACAATGCCGAACTTGGTGGCGATCGCCACCTCGTCCCACCGGCCCGCCAAGGCCCGACCGACGAGTTCTTCGTTCACAAACGGCCCGTACACGTCGGCCGTGTCGAAGAAGGTCACTCCGAGCTCGAGCGCCCGGTGGATGGTCGCCACCGATTCGGCGTCATCGCGCCCGCCGTAGAACTCCGACATCCCCATACAGCCCAGTCCCTGCCTGGAAACAACCAGGTCGCGCCCGAGGGTAACCGTCGTCATAATGCGGTCCTTTCTATCGGTTCCAGGCGGGGAAGCGTCCGTGATGGCGACGAACCTTCCCTCGAGGACCGCCGAACTGGGGCGCCGTCACGCTTTGCGCGTTTTTATCTGTCCTGGAGCCGCGGGGGCGCCCCTACTACCGCCGGCTGGCTAGCCCGCCGGCGGTGACGCCTGTTTCAACCCCGCCAGGATCTTGTCCCCGTCCGGGGAGCCAAGGCCGGTGCACGCGTCCCAGCCGGGCCCGGCCGAGTAGGCCCCATTGGTGCCCGAAGTTATGTCATGGAGAGCAGCGATGCCGGCGGGCGAGTACAGGAACGGCTGCAGGAAACCGACCGGCTCCCCCAGGGATTGGTTGAGCAGGGTCACTAGCCCGGCCCACAGCGGGGCGACGGCGCTGGTGCCACCGACCGT
>JASHVH010000204.1 GCA_030039575.1 Acidimicrobiales bacterium
TCACCCGCTACATGACCATCGCTCTGGCCATCCTGCAGTCGACCGGGCTGGCCTACGCCTTCCACAACGGTGGCGGCGGCCTCCTCGGGACATCGGTCCCGCTCAACGTCGACCTCATCCCGGACTTCACGGTCCCCCGCGTCCTGTTGATCGTCATCACCCTGACAGCAGGGACGGTGGTCGTCATGTGGATGGCCGAGCTGATCACGCAGAGGGGCGTCGGGCAGGGCATGTCGGTGCTGATCTTTACCAACGTGATCGCCGGGCTGCCGACCCAGGGCAACGCCTTGCTGCAGTCGGCCGGCGGGGCCAAGTTCGCCTTCCTCGTACTGCTGGCGCTGGCCTTCCTGGTGGCTATCGTCTTCGTCGAAATGTGCCAGCGGCGCATACCCGTCACCTTCGCCAAGAGAGTGGTGGGCAGACGCATGTACGGCGGCCAGAGCACCTATATACCGATGAAGCTCAATACGGGCGGCGTCGTGCCGATCATCTTCGCCGCTTCGGTGCTGTACTTCCCCCTGCTCATCTCCAACATCTTCCCCAGCACCGGCTGGGGCAAGGACGTGCAGACCTGGATCAGCGACAACCTGGCCAAGCCGAGCAGCCTCTGGTACATCGCTCTGTACGGCGGCCTGATCATCGTTTTCGCCTACTTCTACGCCGGTATCACGTTCGACCCTCACCAGCAGGCTGACGTCATCCGCAAACAGGGTGGTTACATCCCCGGTATCCGTCCCGGTTACCCGACAGAACGGCACCTGCAAAACATCCTGAACCGAGTGACCTTCCCGGGCGCCCTGTTCCTGGCGCTGGTCGCCCTCTTGCCGTCCATCTTCCTGGCTATCTGGAACATCCAGAACTACCCCTTCGCCGGTACGACGCTCTTGATTGCCGTCGGCGTCGCCCTGGCGACGATGCAGCAGATCGACAGCCAGCTAATGTTACGCAACTACGAGGGCTTCTTGCGTTGAGTGCCTGACACTAAGTGACTGGCCATAACAACCTCAACGACGCGCCGCAGGTGGGCGGAGCACTGGCCCACCTGGCCGTGACCGACTGGGCTCCCCGGGTCGTGCTCCTCGGCCGGCAAGGGTCCGGCAAGGGTACTCAGGCCGACCGGTTGGCGGCCCTCTACCACGTCCCCCACATATCGACGGGCGAAGCGTTCCGCGCCGCCGTGCGGGAGGGCACCGAGCTGGGACGTACCGCCCAGGTGTACATGGACCGGGGGGACCTGGTGCCCGACGACGTCACTGTCGGCGTACTGCGAGAGCACCTCGTGAAAGAAGCTGGTCTTGGCTCCGGCCACCCCGGGGGTTTCGTCCTCGACGGCTTCCCCCGCAACATGAGCCAGGCCGTGGCGCTGGGCGAAATGACGGGTCTCGACGTCGTGGTGAACCTCGACGTCAGCACCGAGGAAGTCCTCCGCCGTATCGCCGGCCGGCGGGTGTGCTTGGACTGTAAAGCGAGCTACAACGTCGTCAACGACGCCCCCAAGGTGGCGGGCACCTGTGACCACTGTGGTGGGCAGCTGGTGCAGCGGGACGACGATACCGAGGAGGCCATCCGCCGCCGGCTCCAGCTGTACGAGTCGGAAACGGCACCCCTGGTCGACTGGTACACCGAGCAGGGGTTGCTGGCCACCGTCGACGCCTCCGGGAGCCCCGACGAGGTAACCGAGCGCACCGTGCAGGCGATCGAGGCGGCGCGCCGGCGCGAGGCGCTCCGGTAGGTCGTCCCAAGGGCTGAACCCGAGAGGCTCCGAGCACGCGAGGACCGGTAGCCTGAGGGTATGAGGCGACGGCCAGACGAGATCGCGAAAATGCGCAAGGCGGGCCGGGTGGTGGCCGAGATGCTCGAGGTCACGACGGCCGGCGCTCGCCCAGGGGTGACGACCGCCCAATTGGACAAGCTGGCGCGTGAGGTCCTCGAGCGCCGTGGCGCCCGGTCCAACTTCCTCGGGTACCACGGTTTCCCGGCCGTCATCTGTACCTCGCCGAACAACGTGATCGTGCACGGCATACCGGGCTCTTACGTCCTCAAGGAAGGGGACATCATCTCCCTCGACTGCGGTGCCATTATCGAGGGCTACCACGGGGACGCGGCGGTGACCGTACCCGTGGGCGAAATCCCGCCGCTCACCGAAAAGCTGTTACGGGTCACCGAGGAGAGCCTGGTGGCCGGGATCGGCCAACTGGTCCAGGGCAACCGGCTGCACGACGTCGGCCTGGCCGTCCAGACCGTGGCAGAAGGGGCCGGTTTCTCAGTAGTCCGGGGCTACGTCGGGCACGCCATCGGCACCCAGATGCACGAAGAGCCGGCGGTGCCGAACTACTGGCCCGGCACTCCCGGCCCCAAGCTCCGGACGGGCATGGTGTTCGCCGTGGAGCCCATGGTCAACGTGGGTACCGCGGAGACCGTCCTGCTGGACGACGGCTGGACTGTGGTGACGGCGGACGGGAGCCTCTCTGCCCATTTCGAGCACACCATCGCCGTAACGGACAACGGCCCTGAGGTCCTGACCGTACCGGCTTGAAGCCCTCGGGCCGCCCTGGGCAATGTGGGTGGCGCGACAGCGCACTGGCACCAAACGGGGCCCACTGAGTTGGGTGCCGGCCCAGCGTGGCGCTTGGACGCGTAAGCCCAGGGTGGGGTATTATGGAAGCCCGTCCCGAGCGGGGATCAGTTCTGCGTGCCTTTGTTCGCTTTGCGCTGTCGGCGAGCGGGGCCGTCCAAGGGCCTCCGGGAGGCCCGTTAGGCCGAGGTGCTAAATCCTGTGAAAGTACGTCCCAGCGTCAAACCGATCTGCGAGAACTGCAAAGTGATCCGCCGGCACGGCCGGGTCATAGTGATCTGCAGCACCAACCCGCGCCACAAGCAGCGGCAGGGTTAGGAGCGGCTGATGGCCCGTATCGCCGGCGTCGACATCCCGCGGGAAAA
>JASHVH010000205.1 GCA_030039575.1 Acidimicrobiales bacterium
GGCTTGTACTTATGCCGCCCCCGGCCCGTTTTGTGGCCGGATGTACGCCTTTTGGGCCGACCTGGCAGCCCATTCCGGGCTGTCGTCTGTGATGCGCGACGTCGCCCTGTGGTGCTTCACGCCGGAGTTCTTCGAGGACCGGCCCGAGGAGGCGGCCGAGTACGACACCGCGCTGCGGATGATCAACCAGCCCGTCCCTGCCTACCTGGCCCAGCTCTGGTCGATCCAACACCACGACACCACCGACCGGATCGCGAACATCAGGACTCCCACCCTGGTGCTCTCCGGCGATCGGGACATCTTGATCCCCGTCGCACTCTCAAGACGTTTGCAAAAAGCCATCCCGGACGCCGACTGGGCCACCACCCCTGGCGGCCATGCCTGCATCTGGGAGCACCCCGACGAGTTCAACCGCTGTGTCATCGAGTTCCTTTCACGACATCGGAGGCAATTATGAACCGCCACTTATCCCCCGCCGCCGTATGCGGAGTAGCCGCATTGGCACTGTCATTCTCACTCGTCACCACGACCCCGGCCAGCGCTTCACCGTCACACAATGGGCCCGCCACCCACGCCATCTCGGGTGGGACGGTCACATGGGCGGAAGGCCCGGAGACACCCCCCACCTACATTTTCCCATTGGTCAGTTCGGTAAACTCGAGCGCAGCGAACATCAACCAGTTCCAGTTCCTCATGTACCGGCCCCTTTATTGGTTCGGCGACAACAACCAGCCGAGCGTCGACTACAACGAAAGCGTCGGCCAGCAACCGGTGTTCTCCAACGGGGGCAAGACCGCCACCATCAAGCTCAATCATTTTGTCTGGTCCGATGGGGAAACTCTAAGCAGTAGGGACGTCTTGTTCTGGATGAACCTCTTGAAGGCCGACAAGACTGAGTTCTTCGGGTATGTGCCCGGCTATTTCCCGGACAACGTAGTGAAGGTGACGGCCCCCAACCCGACCACCGTGGTGTTCGACTTCAATAAGGCGTACGACGAAAAATGGGTGGTCTACAACGAACTGAGCCAGGTGATCCCGCTGCCCATCGCCTGGGACCGGACCTCGCTGTCGGCCCCGGCACCGAGCCCGACCGCATCAGGGCTCCCGGACACGACCACCGCCGGCGCCAAAGCCGTGTACGCGTTCTTGAACACGCAGGCCCTGAAGCAGTCGACGTGGGCCACCAGTCCTATTTGGAGCGTGGTGGACGGCCCGTTTAAACTGACATCCTTCACGAATACCGGCCAGGCGACGTTCGTGCCCAACCCGAAGTACGTCGGGCCGGGCAAACCGAAGATAGCCAAGTTCATCGAGGAGCCGTTCACCAGCGACACGAGTGAGTTCAACGCGCTGCGTGCGGGTAAGGAACTGACGGTCGGTTATATCCCACCCCAGGACACGCCCCAGGCGGGCGCCGTGCGCGCGGAGGGCTACGTAGCGGACAGCGGCTATGCCTTCTCGTTCGGCTATATCGTGATCAACTTCCATAACCCTGTCATTGGGCCGGTGTTCAGCCAGCTCTATTTCCGTCAGGCGCTCCAGCACCTCGTGGACCAGACCGGTTGGTCGAAGGCTTTTTACGACGGCAACGCTTCGCCCACGTACGGGCCGGTCCCCCTCCAGCCGCCAAATAGCTTGATCAGCCCGCAGGAAAGAGACAACCTGTACCCGTACAGCATTACCGACGCGGCCAAGCTCTTGTCGTCGCATGGCTGGAGCGTTAAGCCCGACGGCCTCACCACTTGCACCCACCCTGGTACCGCCACCAACGACTGCGGCGCGGGGATCAAGCAAGGCTTAGGGATCTCCTTCAACGTCGACTATTCATCGGGCAATGCCCCGATGCAAGCCTCGATGAACGACCTCCAGGCCAGCGCCGCCCGGGTCGGCATCAAGATAAACCTGACGACTCACCCTTATGCCTCAGTCGTCTCCGCCGCCGGCCCCTGCACCTCGACCGAGCCATCGTGCAAGTGGACGGCAGAGTACTGGGGAGGGGGCTGGACGTACGGGCCCGACTTCCTCCCTACTGGCGAGGAGCTCTTCCAGACCGGCGCAGCCGCGAACTACGGCAGTTATTCGAACGCCACGGCCACCAAGCTCATAACGGCGACGGTCCTCCGTGGCAACGGCCCATCCCAAAGCGCACTCAACGCCTACCAGGACTACATCGCGCAGCAGTTGCCGGTGATCTTCACGCCCGAGTTCGGCGGGGTCCCGATCCAAGGGTTCCCGGCCGTCGTCTCGGACAAGCTCGGAGGTTACGTGGTGAACGTGTACCAGGGCATGACTCCCGAGTACTGGTACCTCAAGTAGGGCTCGGGCGAGATATAGGACCATGATGCAAAGCTGTCGTAGGAGACTGCTTCTTCAGCATTCTGGCAGCGGGCGATGACCGGCTACGTCCTGCGCCGCTGCGGGCAAGCGGTCGTGGTAGTCCTCGGGGTCACCCTGGTCACCTTCCTCATGCTGCATGCACTACCTGGCAACCTGGCCCGCTCGATAATTGGGCCGCGGGCGACGCCACAGCAGATTGCCACCTTCGACAAGCAGTACGGGTTGTCCAGCCCGCTGTGGTACCAGTACTGGACTTTCCTCGACCAGTTAGTGCACGGCAACCTCGGCTTCTCGTTCCATCTGAGCCGGCCCGTGACCAGCCTCCTGGCGGCCGAGTTGCCCCGCGACCTCATCCTGGGAGGGCTTGCGCTCATCTTGTCGCTCGCCATTGCCATCCCCGTCGGCGTCGTCCAGGCGGTGAACCGTAACCGTCTGGGCGACTACGTCGGCACCGGTGTGGGCTTCGTCCTCTATTCGATGCCTGTCTATGCCCTGGCCATCGTCCTTGTGCAGTTGTTCGCCATAACTTTCCACGTGTTCCCCGCCCAGGCGCCGCAGTCCTCCAGTACCATAGGGCTGCTCGAGCACCCCTCGGGCCTCGTCCTCCCGGTGGCGACGCTCACCCTGGTGACTTATGCGCAGTTCAGCCGGTACATGCGCTCGGCCGCCATCGAGACGTTGGCCCAGGACTATATCCGGACCGCGCAGGCCACGGGATTGCCGGAGCGGCTGGTCCTCTGGCGGCACCTTTTGCGCAACTCGCTTATTTCCGTCGTGACTCTCATCGGCGTCAGCATTCCCGTCATCATCACCGGGACCCTCATCGTCGAGCAGGTCTTCAATTTCTCGGGTGCCGGGCTCGAGTACTACAACGCCGCGTTGACCAACGACTACCCGGTCATGTTGGGTGTCACGGTCGTGGTCGGCGTGGTCACCGTGCTCGGCAATTTAGTGGCAGATATCGGGTACGCCCTGCTGGACCCGAGGATCCGGTACTGACATGAGCGTGGCCAAGGACCCGCGCCGCGCTGGGAAAGGAGTGGCGTGACGGGCCCCGCAGCGCTACCGCTGAGCGGCGGCCCTGGCACCGGAAGCGTTGGCACAACCTCGACGGACGCGGACCAGCCGGGCGTCGGGAACAGCGCCGTACGACTGATCCTGCGCACCTTCGTCGAAAACAAGCTGGCCATAATCGGCGCGGCCGTAATCGTGCTTATAACTGCGTTTTGTTTCATCGGGCCGCAGGTTTACCACACCGACCAGGTGGACCCTAACTTGCTCAGCACCAACCTCGGCCCCCGCGGCAGCTACCTCCTGGGCACAGACAACAACGGCTTTGACATCCTCGGACGACTGATGATCGGCGGCCAGAGCTCGATCGAGGTCGGCTTCGCCGTCGCCGCTATCGCGACAGTTGTGGGCATTCTCTACGGCGCCATAAGCGGCTTTTTCGGCAAGGCGGTCGACGTCGTGCTGATGCGGGTGGTCGACGTCGCCTTCTCGATCCCGCTCGTGTTCCTCTTCATCTTCGCCTCTCGGATCTTCCAACCTACGCTTGGGCTGCTCATCGTGCTGCTCGGGCTGGTCTCCTGGCTGGTGCCGGCGCGCTTGGTGCGCGGCGAGACCCTCGCCCTTAAGGTGCGCGAGTATGTCCAGGCCGTCAGGACAATGGGTGGGGGTTCCGCCCGGATCATCTTCCGGCACCTCATCCCCAACACGATGGGCACAATTGTCGTGACGGCGACCTTCCAGGTAGCTAACGCCGTGCTCATATTGGCGACGCTGCAATATCTCGGTTTCGGGCTGCCCCCGTCCGAGCCGACCTGGGGTTCCATGATCGCCAACGGGATCACGTACCTCCAGGACGGTTACTGGTGGGAGGTCTACCCGGCACTGGTGCTGATCGTGCTGACCGTCGTGGCTTTCAACTTCATTGGTGACGCGTTGCAGGACTCCTTCCAGGTCAGGTTGCGGCAGCGATGACGGGCCCGAGCGGTGCGGAAGGGTTTGGGCGTTGAGTTTGCTCGAGGTCACTGACCTGAAGACTCGGATCCGGTTGCGGTCGAAGACGGTCCGAGCCGTCGACGGCATTTCCTTCGGCGTCTCGTCGGGCGAAACGCTGGGCCTCGTGGGCGAATCGGGCTGCGGCAAGACCATGACCGGGATGTCGATAATGCGTTTGTTGCCCTCGGGGGGGGAAATTGCCGGCGGACGGATCGACTTCGACGGGCGTGACCTCGCCGGCGCCGACCTGAAGACGATGCAGTCGGTCCGGGGGGACCAGATCGGCATGGTCTTTCAGGACCCCATGACCTCCCTCAACCCCACCATGACCATCGGCAAGCAGATCGCGTCGCCCGTCCGGCTGCACCGCAAAGTGTCGAAACAAGAGGCCATGGACCGGGCCGGCGCCATGCTCACCCTTGTCGGCATGCCCCGTCCGGACCAGCGATTAGGTGATTACCCCCACCAGCTTTCCGGCGGTCTCCGTCAGCGGGCGATAATCGCGATGGCGCTGGCCTGCCAACCGAAACTGCTTATTGCCGACGAACCGACCACCGCTCTCGACGTCACGGTCCAGGCCCAGATCCTGTCCCTGCTCGACGATTTGAAGGGCAAGTTCGGCATGGGGATGATCTTGATCACCCACGACATGGGCGTCATCGCCGGCCACACGGACCGGGTCATGGTCATGTACGCCGGACGAATAGTGGAAACCGCTCGCACGGAGGCGCTGTTCAGTCACATGCGCCACCCGTACACCGAGGCCCTCTTGGCCTCGATCCCCCACCTCGACCAGGACAAGACGCAACGGCTCTACTCGATCCCGGGGCTGCCGCCGGACCTAACAAGCGAGCTCGTCGGGTGCCGCTTCGCTCCCCGCTGCGCGCACGCCACCGACATCTGCCGGGAAAAGGAACCTCAACTCGTCGCCGCCGGTTCAGACGGCCACCTGTTCGCCTGCCATCATCCGATTGACAACTCGGCCGACGCCCTGGCCAATGCCGCCCAGGCGACCCGCTCGCGCTCCGCCAGCGCGCGTGGAGTTGCCGTTGCCGCTGGACGAGCGGGCACCGCTGTGCTGGGAACGGCCAGCGCGGTCCGTGGCCGCGCTCGAGATCAGCGCCGGACGGGAGACGGGACGGCGACCGCCCCCGGTGGCAACGTCGCCGGTGCCGGCGTCGAGAGCGAAGCCATCCTTGAGTTCGTGCGAACGACCAAAGAATTCCTGGTGACGACCAGGGGTTTTTTGCAACGCCGGCTCGGGGTCAACCACGCCGTCACCGATGTGAGCCTTACGGTGCGCCGAGGCGAGACGTTCGGGCTCGTCGGGGAGTCGGGCTGCGGCAAGACGACGCTTGGCCGGCTGGCGGTGGCGCTCGAAACGCCAACATCCGGTCAGGTGCTCTTCGAAAGTACGGACATCTTCGCCCTGCCCCGGGACCGCTTGCGCACAGTCCGGCGCGGGCTCCAGATAATGTTCCAGGACCCTTACTCTTCGCTCGACCCGCGGATGCAGGTGGGCGAGATCATTGCCGAACCTCTGGCTGTCCGGGGTGACCCGCCTGGCCAACGAGCGGCGCTGGTCCAAAGGCTGCTGGGCGAGGTTGGTCTCGGGCAAGGCGCGATGTCCCGCTACCCGCATGAGTTTTCTGGCGGGCAGCGTCAACGGATCGGCCTGGCACGCGCCCTGGCCCTCAACCCTCCGCTGATCGTCGCCGACGAGCCGGTCTCTGCGCTCGACGTCTCCATACGTTCGCAGATACTCAATTTGATGAAAGAGCTCCAGGAGACGCACGGTCTCACCTACGTCGTAATTTCCCACGACCTGTCGGTGGTGCGCTACATCGCCGACCACATCGCGGTCATGTACCTGGGCAAGCTGGTCGAGATCGGGCCGGCTGACGACGTCTACTCGCGGCCGGCGCACCCCTACACGCGGGCTCTCCTGGACGCCATCCCGGTGCCGAACCCTCAGGTGGAAAAATCGAAGAGGTCAATCGCGATGCAAGGCGAAATGCCCTCGGCAATGAGCCCGCCCTCCGGTTGCCGGTTCCGGACCCGGTGCCCGCGCGCGGAAGAACGGTGCGCAAGCGAGGTGCCGGAGTTGGTCGGTTTCGGGGGCGAGCACCGGGCTGCGTGCCACTTCCCTCTTGAAGTCCCTGTTACGATCGCCACTGGTGCTCGGCCTGGCGCACGGGATTTGGGCGCACGGGATTTGGGCGGACGGGAATGGGGGGACGAGAACGGGCGCCTTGAAACCGGCCACTAGGTGACCGGTTTTCTGTCTTAGGGTCTGTAAGAGCAAACCGGAACAGAAAGGCGACGATCATGGCAGAGCGAGACGGGTACATAGCCGGGGTCCCTTGCTGGGTTGACACCAGCCAACCCGACCCCGAAGCGGCCCTCCCCTTCTATAGCGGCCTGTTCGGGTGGGAGTTCAAGGACGTTATGCCCGAGGGGTCGAAGGAAAAGTATTTCGTCGGCTACATTCGGGGCGGCGATGTGGCCGCCGTCGGCTCAGTCCCCGACGGCGCACCACCAACGGCCATGTGGAACACCTACATCTGGGTCGACAGCGCCGACGAGACGGCGACCAGGGCCGGTGACGCCGGCGGCAAGGTCATCATGGAGCCCTTCGACGTCGGCCAGGCCGGACGCATGGCGGTCATCACCGACCCCGAAGGAGCCACCTTTTCCGCCTGGCAGGCGAGAGACCACAAAGGGGCGAAGGTTGTCAATGAGCACGGCTCTCTCAACTTCAACGGCCTCGCCACCCGGGACCTGGGCGGCGCAAAGGCGTTCTACGGCGCCGTCTTCGGTTGGAAGACACTGGAACTACCTTTCGGGGCCATGTGGACGTTACCCGCTTACGGGCACCACCTCGAGGAGCGCCGCCCCGGGCTTCGCGAGGAGATGAGGCAGATGGGGGCGCCGGAAGGGTTCATCGACGTCGTCGCAACTGTCAACCCGATCGCGGCCGGCGACTCCACCACGCCGGCGCACTGGACCGTTACCTTCGCCACCAACGACGCCCAGGCCACCGCGGCCAAGGCACGCGAACTCGGTGGCGAGGTCGTGGCGGGCCCGTTCGATGCACCCTGGACGCGCGTGGCCGTCATCAAGGACCCGCAGGGGGCAACCTTCATCGCCGGCCAGTTCGTGGCCGAAAACAAGGACGTCCCCCCGGCCTAGACGACGGTTTCGTCCCTGACTACCCCCAGCCTGGCCGCCCCGGTCGTCCGAGCTGGGGCGGCGGCCACCCGGTCAGCGAATTGTCCCGAAACTGATTATTTCATTTTTTGTTTTGCCGAGATGCTCACTTGCCGAAGTTTCCGCAAGGGCTCCAAACCTGTGCTGCATCGGCGGCCTTCTGGGTGCATAAAACCGTTCTCGTTGCGTTTTCAGGCAAATTTTTGCGCTTAGCGCGACCAGTTGGCCAAATTGCACCCAGAAGAGCCGGGCACCCAGAAGAGCCGGGCACCCAGAAGAGCCGGATCGTTGCCGTTCTGGCTCGAAACCCCTCCCGACCTTACGTTGTCGCCCGGCTGGTGATGGCCTGCAGGGTACGCACGGTCGTCTCGATGTCCTGGAGGTCGAACTGGCTCAGCAGCTTGACCGTCCGACCCGAGATGTAGTCACGAAGGTCCCGGAACTCAGCTTCTCCGGCCGCAGTAAAGTCAAGCACTTCGTCCCCTTTGACCAGGTCTTGCGACTCGAGCCTGGTCAGCAGCGCACGCGTCGAGCCTGCGTCGAGGTTACGCGAGCCCTCCAGGTCGTGGACGACGGCATCACGGGCCGCCCCTGGGCCCCTGGTCGCGATCAACTTCAGGGCGTACCAAGTCTCGGGCTCAGTACCGCGTTCAGCCAGGTGCTGGCGCAGTGCGGCAGTCAGCGTGCGCTCGGCGAAAGCGAGAGACTGGCCAAACTCGCCGTAGACAGGGGGTGTCACAGTCATTTTATGCTCGTTTCTACTAGGATCGACAGGTTCCTGTCCATCATAATAAATAGACAGGTACCTGTCAATCGAAAAAGGGAGGCAATGGCAAACTTTCCGGCACGCCCGTTGACCGGGCTCTTGCTCCGGCTGGTCTACCAGCAGTACTCCCAGGAGATCGATGCCGCCTTGCGCTCCGCTGGTTTCGACGACATCCGACCGTCAGCAGCGAACGTCTTCCCGTTTTTGTCGCCCGAGGGCGCCACCGTTTCTGAACTTGCTGAACTGGCCCACGTCCGCAAACAGACGATGGCCCAAGCCGTCGACCAACTGGAGCAGACCGGCTACGTCGAACGACGCCTGAACCCCCGCGACCGGCGGTCGCAACTGGTATTCCTGACCGGCCGGGGCAAGTCCGTCCCCCCAGTTACACATCGGGCCGCCCAACGGGTCGAAGAACGCTGGGCACAACTAATTGGAACCACAGAACTGGAGGCACTCCGACGGTCGTTGCTCCGGTTGTTGACCGAGCTCAGCGCCTAGAGGGCCAATAGGCGGCGGCAGCGCACCTCGTTACTGGCGTAATTCCCTCATTAACCGCCACCCCCAGCGGGGAGGCTGCGAGGGACGACCCCGGCCTCGAAAGCCAACACGACGGCATGCACCGGATTGCCCGGGCTCTTCTGGAGGGCCGGAAAACGGTGAGAGCTGTCAGGTTCCCGCAACCGGTCGCTCCGGACTTCCGGAACTGCCGGCCACAAGATCTACCCTATTGAGACAGGCTGACCGCTCAGCGGCCGCAGCCACACGCTCCCCCGCA
>JASHVH010000206.1 GCA_030039575.1 Acidimicrobiales bacterium
AGTGCCCGGACGGCGTCATCATCCAGGCTGGCGTCGAAGATGACCATGACCTCATAGGGCCGCATAAGGCGGCTCACCTACCTTTCCCTGTGGGCCAGTGGACCGGGTTACGCCGGTCACCTGGGCTCCGGACTGTCCGGAGCAGGGCCTAATGTCGCCGGAGCTTAGCTTGGCTCGGGTGCCGGTTCGGGGACCGGATCCAGGACCAGCATCTCCGACGTCTGCACCCGAGCCAAGGTTTGCACAGGCGGCACTATCCAATTGTGCGACTGCCATGGTAGCTGACGTCCGCGATCGTTCCATCGCAGGCAAGCGTGACACCGATCAGTGACCATAACCGTCGCGGCCGGTTCCGGAAGGCGCCGTGCGAACCGCCCGGCGGCCCGTTGTCGCTAATGTTCGGTACCACTGGCGACCATCCTGCTGGTGGCCATCCCGGCAAGTGGCCATCGCGGCTAGCGGCCATCCTGCTGGTGGCCATCCCGCTGGTGGCCACCCGGCTTAATGGTACGCCTCCTCGGCCGACGGGAAACGGTGCGCCCGGACGTCGGTGGCCCACCGGGCGACAGCTTCACCGGCGAGGCCCTCCAGGTCGGCGTAGCGACGGACAAAACGTGGCGCTCGCTTGCCCCCGAGGCCGACTATGTCGTGGAAGACCAGGACCTGCCCGTCACACTCACCACCCGCACCGATGCCGATCGTGGGCACCGGTACCGATCGTGTTATTTGGGCCGCCAGGTCTTCGGGGATGCCCTCGAGCACGATGGCGAAGCATCCCGCGTCAGCGATGGCTATGGCGTCCTCTACGAGCATCTTGCCGTCGGCCCGGTTGCGGCCCTGGACGCGGAAACCGCCCATAGCGTGCACCGACTGTGGCGTAAGCCCCAAATGGCCCATGACGGGGATCTCCGCGTCGAGGATGGCCTGCAGCACCTTGAGCCGTTTGGTCCCCCCCTCGAGCTTGACTGCCGTAGCTCCAGCGCGTACCAGGCGGGCCGCGTTGGTCACGGCTTTGGCGGGGCCCTCGTGATAGCTGGTCCACGGCATATCGGCCACAATCACTTGAGGGGGCCCTGTTCGGGCCACCGCCGCCGTGTGGCTGACCATGTCTTCCATGGTCACGTGCAGGGTGTCTTCGTACCCAAGCACGACCATGCCCAGTGAGTCACCCACGAGGATTATGTCCACTCCTGCGGCTGCAGCCACCCGGGCGCTCGGGGCGTCGTAAGCAGTGACCATCACGAGCGGTTCACCACCGTGCTTGCGGTCGCGGATCGCCGGCACACTCAATTTCGGTGCACTTCGCTCCGGCAGGCTACGGTCAGCCCGGCCTGCTTCTGGCTCCCCGGCCATGGGGTGCCCATCTGACGAGCTCATTTCCTCTCCTTGGTGGTCCAGTGCCAACCTGGCTTCCGGCCACCTAAGGCAAATGTAGCGGCTTAGGGCTCCTCGTCCGTCCCGGCTCTCAGCCGGTGGCCACGTCCCCTGTGAGCGAAAAGGCCTGGGCCAGGTGGTTCCAGGAACAGTTGGGGCAGACCTCCACGACGTAACAGGCGAGGTCCCTACCGGGGCGGGCCAACTTGGCCAACTCCTTCTTGGACGCCACGCACCGCCCCGAAGGTGGCAGCCTCTGCCCGAACACGTAGGAAACCAGCCTTACCTTGACCCCTTCACAGATCGGGCAGTCTTCCTGAGACTCCTCACCTGCGTCGGCAGCGGCCCGGAGGAGCTCGGGGTGGGCGTCGCAGACATCGAGACGCGACAAATGGCCTTTGCGGTACTCGCTCACCACGACGTTGCGGGCCAAGCGGTAATCCACGTTGCCGAGCACACGCACCGGAGAACCAGCACTTAGGGGTGTCCCGGGCAGAAAGCTCATTGCCATAGCGCTACCACGGCCCCCCAGGTTACCGGGCGAGGCAGATCTTCTCCGAGGTCTCGCGCAGGGCACGTCTACTGGGCATAGAAGGCTGGTGAAAGACGAGGCATGTCGCTTCAGCGCGCTTTTGGGGTCGGGGCCCGCACTGTCGGGGGGTGGGCCCCTCGGGCTGTTGGGATTGGCAGCCGGTGGCGCGCTGCCGGGGTCTGCATTGGTCGTCGGGCGAATCGCGCTTCGATGTAGCGGACCGATACATCGGCGCTAATATCAAGGCGATGCTCGAGATCGCTGTGCTCGGCCTGCTCAAAGAACAGGACATGCACGGCTACGAGCTGAAGAAGCGGTTATCGGACGTCTTCGGCCTGGCCAGCGCCGTCTCGTTCGGCTCCCTGTACCCGGCATTGGCCCGGTTGGAGGCCGCCGGCGCCGTGTGCGTCGTGAAACCCGAAGGCGGCGAAGCGGCCCACGACAGCCCGCCCGGGCCGGGACGAAGGGCGAGCAGACGGCGGAAGGTGTACAGCATCACGACCCAGGGCGCCGAGATGTTCGAGGAACTGTTGGCCGGTAGCCAGAGCGCTGGTGAGGATGACCGCTCCTTCAACCTGCGGCTCGCCTTCGCCCGGCACCTCCCGCCCGAGGGGCGGCTGGGTTTACTCGAACAGCGCCGCGCCGTCCTCGGTGAAAGGCTGGCCCAGTTGGCGGCCCGGGCGCGCGCCAGGCGAGACGACCGCTACATGCGGATCTTGGCCGAGCGCCAGCACGAGACGCTCTCGCGTGATGTCTCCTGGCTGGACAGCCTGATCGAAGAGGAGCGGTCCAGCGCGGCCGTGGGGCAGACAACTGGCTCGCCGGCTGCCTCCCCGGGTGCGCCCGGGACGCTGGGGCAGGCGACTGCGCAGGTGGCGCGGCTGGTCCCCCTGGCCAGCGCGTCACAACTGCAGCGGACTGCGCGAGGTGTACCAGCACCGGCCGCTACCGAACCCAATAATCCCGAACCAATAAAGGACGGCACGTAATGGGGAAACTGCGATTGGCAATAGCCGGCGTGGGTAACTGCGCAAGTTCGCTCGTGCAAGGGCTCGAGTACTACCGGGACATTAACCGCGCGGACCATGTCCCTGGCCTGATGCACGTCGAACTGGGTGGCTACCACGTCGGTGATATTGATGTCGTGGCTGCCTTTGACGTTGATGCCGGAAAGGTTGGTGAAGACGTCGGTAAGGCGATCTGGGCGGGCCAGAACAACACCGTCAGGTTCGCGAACGTCGGCGACCTTGGTGTGCCCGTCCTGCGCGGCCCGACTCTCGACGGCCTCGGTCGGTACTACCGGGAACTGATCGAGGAATCGCCCGCCCCGGTGGCCGACGTGGCTGACGCATTAACGAGGTCCAGGGCGGACGTGCTCGTGGCCTATCTCCCGGTTGGTTCGGACGCGGCGCAGAAGCATTATGCCCAAGCGTGCCTCGACGCAAAGGTGGCATTTGTCAACGCCATCCCCGTCTTTATCGCCAGCGACCCCGCCTGGGCCGGCAAGTTCACCGAAGCGTGCGTGCCCATCGTCGGCGACGACATCAAAAGCCAGTTGGGCTCGACCATCGCGCACCGCGTACTGGCACGGCTGTTCGAAGACAGAGGGCTCGTCCTCGACCGCACATACCAGTTGAACTTCGGCGGCAACATGGATTTCAAGAACATGCTGGAGCGGGAGAGGCTGGAGTCGAAGAAAATTTCCAAGACGCAATCCGTCACCAGCCAGATCGAGCGGGGGATATCATCACGCGATATCCATGTCGGTCCTTCGGACCACGTCGACTGGCTTGATGACCGTAAGTGGGCGTACATTCGGCTCGAGGGCCGGAATTTCGGTGACGTGCCTGTGAACATCGAGTTGAAGATCGAGGTGTGGGACTCTCCCAACTCGGCCGGCGTCGTCATCGATGCCGTGCGGTGCGCCAAGCTGGCGCTCGACCGGGGCATAGGTGGCCCGTTGCTGGGCCCTTCGGCGTACTTTATGAAATCGCCCCCTTCGCAGTACCACGACGACGTGGCCCACGAGATGGTCGAGGCCTTCATTTCCGGTTCGGGCACCTAGCGGGCCCGGAATGGGGCGGGCCATGACGAGGTACGGTCGCGTGGCCGCCGCATCCACCGGGGCGGGCAAAAGTTGTATATTGCCCCCTTTCTGCACGTCTCGCTTTGTGCATTTTTCGACGGGCGCCCGCCGCAACCGGGTACTTTTAGCCGTTATCCGGATAAAAGGCCACAACGCGACCGCCGGGCCCTGACCTCGTGGGCAAAAGTTGTATCTTGCCCCCTTTTTGCACGTCTCGCTTTGTGCATTTTTCGACGGGCGCCCGCCGCAACGTCGGACTTTAGCTGTTAGCCGACCGATAACCCACGCGCCCGGCCGCTCATTGCAGCGGCCGCCGGCCGGCCAGTCAGCTCACTTAGACGGCAGCCGGTCAGCTCACTTAGGCCGGCGGCGGCAGCACGCGGCGGGAGGACCGGACGGGCATCCGGCGGCGCGGTCGTCCCGGCATCGCCCGGCTGCCGAGCGGGCGGCGGGACCACCGAGGGGACCCCCAACGGGGACACTTGGGCTGCACCGGGCTGCACCGGGCTGCACCGGGCAGCAGCGGGCTGCGCCGCCCCCCCCCGGCGCTACTCCCTGGCCGACTCCGGCTGACGTGCCCACCACTCATCGAGTAGACGGACGGCATCCTCGTAAGAGTGAGGGCCCTCGTCGAGGCGCAGCTCGAGGAGGTGGGCGAGCGCCCGGCCCACGACCCGCCCCGGCGGGATCCCGAGGTGCGACATGACCTCCCGCCCGTCGAGGTCGGGCCGGATAGCGGCCAGTTCTTCCCGTTGCCGCAACTCGGCCACGCGCGCCTCGAGCTCGTCCATCCTCTGCGACAGCGCCTGCGCCCGCAGCGGGTTGCGGGTGGTGCAGTCGGCGCGGGTGAGTTCGTTGAGGTCCTCCAGCAGGTCTCCGGCATCCCGCACGTAGCGCCGGACGGCACTGTCCGTCCAGCCCATCGCATAGGTGTGGAAGCGCAGGTGGAGCTCGACGAGCTTGCTTACCCTCTCGATGTCCTCCACGGGGTAGCGCAGGGCCCGCATCCTGTCGCGGGTCATCCTGGCCCCTACCAGTTCGTGGTGATGGAAGCTCACGGTCCCCCCGGGCCCGAAGGAGCGCGTCTTCGGTTTGCCGATGTCGTGGAACAGCGCGGCCAGACGCACGACCCGGTCCGGCCGGGCCCGCTGGACAACCGCGATGGTGTGGGCCAGGACGTCCTTGTGGCGGTGGACCGGGTCCTGTTCCAGCGCCAGCGCCGGGAGTTCCGGGATGAACTCCTCGGCCAGGCCCGTGTTGACCAGGAACCAGAGGCCCTCGGAGGGGTCCGGCACGACGAGGAGCTTGTCGAGCTCGTCTCGTACCCGTTCGTCCGAGACGATGTCCAGGCGACCCCGCAGGCGGGTCACCGCTTCGAGCAGCTCCGGTCCCGGCTGCAGCCCGTAGCCGGCTATGAAGCGGGCGGCGCGCAGCATCCGCAGCGGGTCGTCCATGAACGACAGCTCCGCCGGAAGTGGGGTCCGTAGCCTCCGGGCGGCGAGGTCGTCCACGCCCCCGAACGGGTCGACCAGTTGCAGGTCCGGCAGGGACAGGGCCATGGCGTTGACGGTGAAGTCGCGCCTCGACAGGTCGGCCTCTAGGGCAGTGGAAAAGGCCACCTCCGGCTTGCGCGAGCCCGGTTCGTACTCCTCGGCCCGGTGGGTGGTGACCTCGACCCGGCGGCCCCCTTTCATGGCGCCGATAGTGCCGAACCGTTTGCCTTGCGTCCAGATGCTGTCCGCCCACGAGGAGAGGACCTGCTCCGTGACCGACGGGAGGGCGTCGGTCGTGAAATCGAGGTCGCTTTCCGGGCTCAGCTGGTCGAGCAAGGCATCACGGACTACGCCACCGACCAGGTAGAGCTGCGCCCCGGCCGCCTCGAACAGCCGAGCCAGCTCGTCGGCCACATCGAGGACAGGGCGCAGCCTTTCGGGTACCACAGCCGCGAGCCTAGAGATCCTCAGCCACTTCGGGGGGTCTTATGAGCCTCACAAGGACGGCAACAATCCCGCCGTTTGCAGGGCCACCCGGAAATCGTGGGGGTTGGTGGCTGCCTGCAGCGCGGCCCGGAGAGATATCTCGCCCGCCTTGAACAGGTTGAAAAGGCTCTGGTCGAACGTGATCATGCCGTGGTACTCGCCGTCAGCGATTACCTCTTCGATGCTCTCGCCGTTCCCACCATGGGGGTCGAGGATGCGGTCGGCGATGCGTCCCGTCACTACCATCGCCTCCACCGCCACGACGCGTCCGACACCATCGGCGCGTGGCACCAAACGTTGGCTGACCACTCCCCGCAGGACGGAGGCCAGGCTCACGCGGGTCTGGCGTTGCTGGTACGGAGGGAAGAAATCGACGATACGGTTGATCGTCTCCGTGGCGTTGGTCGTATGCAGGCTGGACAGGACCAGGTGGCCGGTCTCACCCGCGGCCAGCCCGGCCTGGACCGTCTCGGCGTCTCGCATCTCGCCGATCAGGATCACATCGGGGTCCTGGCGCAGCACCCGCCTCATCGCCTGAGACCAGTCTTTGGTGTCGGTGCCGATCTCGCGTTGGCTGATAATCGACATCTTGTCCCGGTGGAGGACCTCGATCGGGTCCTCGATGCTGATGATGTTGGCGGCCCGGCTCGTATTTATGTGGTCCACCATCGCGGCCAGGGTCGTCGTCTTGCCCGACCCGGTCGGGCCGGTGACCAGCACCAGGCCTCGATGTTCGTCTGCCAACCGGGTGACGACCGGCGGCAGGCCCAGGTCCGGGGCTGC
>JASHVH010000207.1 GCA_030039575.1 Acidimicrobiales bacterium
CTCTCACGGTTTGGACCACGCCGTCGAGGACTTCAATGGAAAGAACGCTGACAACCTTGCCTTGAGGGTCGTGGGTAATGAGCCCGGGCCCACCATTGACAAGGACGGGTTCGAACGTTATCTCCCATCGCGTCGCCTGTCCGATAATATCGAGCAAGAACGCAGCAACCTTGTCTCGTCCGAACACGGGTTGGGGCGTGCTCGTCGCTTTGCCGCCTCCATCGCCGTAGAAGGCAACGTCCGCGGCCAGGAGGTCCACCAGCTGACCGAAGTCGCCGCCGCGGGTAGCGGCGAGGAACGCCCTCGCCAGTGCCTCGCTTTGCTCGCGCGACGCTTCGTAACGGGCTTGCTGGCCATCAACGCGCTGGCGGGCGCGGGCGAAAATCTGCCGGCAGTTGGCCTCGCTTTTGTCTACGATCTGGGCGATGTCCTCGTACGGGTAGTCGAACACCTCCCGCAGCAAGAACACCGCTCGTTCCACCGGCGAGAGGCTTTCTAGCAACAAGAGGAAAGCCATCGAGAGCGAGTCGGACAGCTCAGCCATTTGTTCGGGGCGGTCTCGCAGGTCGGTGACGACGGGCTCGGGTAGCCAGGTGCCGACGTAGGACTCCCGGCGGACCCGCGCCGAACGCAGGTGGTTTATAGCTAGCCGGGTGGTGGTGGCGGTCAAGTAGGCCTTCGGCGATTCGACCACGACCCCGCTCTGTCGGGCGCGCCCTATCCGGAAGAACGCCTCTTGGACCAGGTCCTCGGCCTCGGCCACGCTCCCGGTCATCCGGTAGGCGATCGAGAACAGGAGCGGCCGAAGGTCGGTTTCGTCGTTCAGCGGGGGGGCGTCCATATCTCACGACCATTCCCGAGGGCTTTCGGGGCTTCCCGGAGGGACGCCCCAGCGGTCCAGCTGGCGGTAAGCGCTGAGCCACTGGTTGCGGTAAGCGGCGCGCAGGGGCTCGGGGATGGCTTCGAGGATATGGTCGGTCTTGGCGTTGTCCAAGCCGTCCAGCATCCAGGGGAACACGCGTGGCGCATCGGGACCGATCCGCTTCGCGTGCTCCTGGCCGAAGTCCTGCCACTGCTCATCGGTGACCGTCGCGTCAATGAGCGACAGGCCCTCGCCCTCCTCATGGCGGAGGTGGGCGTTGTGGGTGGTGGCCAACGCATCGGTCAGGTCGCCCAGGCGCTCGGGTGGGGTCGCCGCGTTGGCGAGGGTGGCGTCTATGGCGTTGAGGAGGGGATCGATGGCGGCGTGCTCGGCCTCCAGCGCCGCCAGAAGGGCAAGGTCATCGGGCCGGTCGGCCAGCGTCTTTTCCATGGCCGGCCACAGCACGTCGTCCTCGCAACCGTGGTGCACATGCAGGTAGTCCTTGAACATCTGCCAGCCGGCCGCCGTTGCCATCACACGGCGGGGGTCGTCCGTCCCGGCGGCGGCGACGCGGGCGATGTGCCCCAGTTCACGGCGCAGGGCGTCGTGGAAGGCGAACATCATCGCCATGTCGTGCTTGTAGTCCATTGCGGTGTTCATCGTCTTATTGCTCCCATAGGTTTGTTGTTTGAGGGTCGGGTTGCAGTGGTTGTGGTGGCAGTCATTTGCCTGCTGGTTGGTGGATGAGGTCAAAGGCGGGCCGCGGTTCCAGAGAGATAACGCTCTTTTCCCCCTGGCTGGACGACCGCGGCCGCTCGTCGGGCGGGGCCGAGGCAGGCGTCTGTCGGGGCTGCGCCGGGAAGAACAGCGCCACCAGCGCCCCGGCGGCCAGTACTCCAGCACAAACGCCGAAGGCCCGGTCGTAGCCATTGGTCAAGGCGGACGCCAGCGCGTACTGCCCCGGCGAGCGGGGATGGACGGCCGCGGCAACAGCCGCAGTCGCGGCCAGCCCGATGGCGCCGCCCATTTGGCGGGTGGTGTTCAGCAGGCCGGACGCGAGGCCAGCCTCGTGCGGTGGGACCCCGGCCGTAGCGCCCAATGTCATGGGGACGAACGACAGGCCCAGCCCGGTCCCCGTTAGCAGTTCGGGCCAGAACAGGGTCGACCAAAACGGGTCGCCCGGCGCCAGCTGTGCCATCCACGCCAGGCCGGCTGCTGCCAACAGAAGCCCGGTTACGAGCTGGCGCCGCACCCCGAGCCGAGCGACGATGCGGGCCGCCAAGATGGCGGCGCACAGGCTGGCGAGTGCCAAGGGCAGGAACGCCAGCCCGGCCCGCAACGGGGTGTAGCCGTTTATCTGTTGCAAGTACAGCGAAAGGAAGAAGAACGAACTGAAAAGCGACGCCCCGACCGTTATCGCCACCCCGTTGGCCACCCTGAGCGACCGCCGGCGGAACACCCCGAGGGGCACGAGGGGGTGTTCTGCCAGCCGAGCTTCGACCAGGATAAACCCCGCTAGCAACACGACCCCTGAGGCCAGGACAGACAGGGTTCGCGCCGAGCCCCAGGGGTGCGTGTCGGTGCTCACGGTCCCATAGACGAGCACGGTCATCGCCGCCGTCAGTAACACGGCACCGGGCACGTCGAGACGACGAGCGGCGCCACTCGCCCGGGACTCCGGCAGCGCCCAGACCGCCCCAGCGACGAGGGCAACGCCAACCGGGACGTTGACGAACAGCACCCATCGCCAGTCGAGGAGGTCGGTCAGCAGGCCGCCGGCGAGCACACCTACCGCCCCTCCACTGGCCGCTGTGGCCGACCAGGCCCCGAGCGCCCGGCGACGCTCGGCGGGGCCGGGGAACGTAGTGGTGAGCAGGCTCAAGGTGGCCGGCGCCAGCACCGCTCCTGCGGCCCCTTGAAGGGCCCGAGCGGTAATGAGCCAGGCCCCGCTTTGTGCCAGTCCTCCGAGCAGGCTGAAAGTGGTGAACAAGCCCACGCCGAGGAGGAAGACGCGCCGGCGCCCGAACAGGTCGGCGGCCCGCCCACCCAGCATGAGCAAGCCGGCAAAAGTGAGGGTGTAGGCGTTGACGACCCACTGCAGTCCGCCCGTCGACAGGTCGAGGCCGGTCTTCATGCGCGGCAGCGCCACGTTGACGATCGAGATGTCCAGTACGACCATGAACTGGGCGACGCAGCACACCGCCAGGGGAGCCCAGGCCGGCGCGGCTCGTAGTACTCGCCGGGCCGGAGGACGGATGGGGACGATAGCGGCAGCCGGGCGGTCATCGACCATCGGACGCGCGCCTGGACCATGCTGGCGCCTTCGGTGTTTGTTCGGGGTAGTGACGTTGTCCGGGTTCTTGAGCATCGACATTTCTCGTGCC
>JASHVH010000208.1 GCA_030039575.1 Acidimicrobiales bacterium
TTCCGCACTGACCAGCTCGACCTCGTCGGCGTCGAAACCGAGGTCGTTCAGCCTCCGCAACCGCTCCGCTATGCGGTACCGCTGCTCTTCGGGGCGGATGACAACGTCTTCGGCGAGCGCGTCCCACAGCTGCTGGTACCGCTTGGGGATCTCTTCGGCCAGCTCGACGGGCTCGACATCCGGTGGTAACAGGCCGGCCGCGGCCAGGTCCAGCAGTTCCCCGCCCACCCGCTCGCTGGCCAGCTCGACGTCGTAGCCCCGCTGGCCGTTGGTAAGGGAGGGGTGCAATTCGCTCGTTTCGGCGTCCACGAATATGGCCTGCAGTGCCCCCGCGTCCAGGCGGAACAACGTGTTGGAGAGGGAACAGTCGCCCCAGAAAAAGCCGGCCAGGTGAAGGCGTACGAGGAGCTCGACCAAAGCGTCCAGTAGCCGGTCTGTCGGCCGCAGGCGGTGCGGGTCCGAGTACAGGGTGCGGTAGGTAGTCGAGTACTCGAGGAAGCAGGTGCACAGCACCGCGTCCAGCTGGACGCCGTTATAGGTGCCCCGGTCGACGACGATGCCAAGCGGCTCGACGGCGGGGATGCCGAGCTCCGAGAGCCGGCGGAGGAGCCGGTACTCGCGGCGCGCCAGCCGTTCGTCGATCTCCTTGAGCGCGTACAGCCGTCCCAGTTCGTTCACGAAGCGCACCACATGGCGGGAGGTACCGCGGTGGCGGATCTCGACCAGCCTGTCGTCTTCCCATTCCTCGAGCGGCAGCTGCCATGGCAAGGTGAGCAGGCCGGCGGCAACGTCGGCGGGGGGTCGGAACACATAGCGCATTTCTTAAGTCTCCCTGACGTAGCGGGCCTTGCGGACCAGACCGGCCCTCGCGTTTGTATGGTTGTGGGGTTATGGCGATGCCGCCCCGGTCGTCGAAAGGCCGCGGGGGGTCGCAGCGCTGGCTTGTCGTCCCCTTCGTCCTTACGCTGGCAGTCATTCTGGTCGACGCGTCCATGCACGCCCGTTCCACCCGCCCCGAGGCCACTCTCAACAGCCAGGCCTGGGTCGACAAGGTCCTGCCCCAGATCGCCCAATCAACGGCCCAGGGCAGTGAGTTAGCCCAGGTCAGCTCGGGTACCGTGGCCGCCGGGGGGTCGTCGGCGGTCGCCGGCGAGCTGTCGAAACTAGCCGTCGCCACGGCCGCCACCTATAGAGCCGTCGCGGCCGATGCGGCCCCGTCAGAGGTGGCTCCCGCCGCCGGCTTGCTCCAGGCCTGCCTGGCCGCTCGCCAGAACGGAGCGGCGGAAATGGCGTCCGCCGTCCAGCACCTCCTGGGCGGGGACGGCCCTTCCTCCGCCGTCGGCCAGATGATGTCGGCGGTGTCTGACTTCAGGGTCAGTGACAGCGCCTACCAGCTCTTCGCCCGGGAGCTCCCGAAGCTCGGGGTGACGATGCCTGCCTCCGTTTGGGCCTCCAGTAGAGCCAGCTACGAGCCACAGCAGCTGAGCGCTTTTGCCACCAGGTTGATGGCCGGGCAGGTCAGCTCGCTGCCTCACAAGTTGCACATCGACGCCATCACCACCGACCCGCCGGCGCTGAGCGTCGATGGCAACATCCAGGTGCTCTCGCCGGCCGGCACGGTGTCGGTTACGGCTGTCGTCGCCGACCTCGGCCAGTCACCTGAAAAGGGGGTGAAAGTGTCGGCATGGATCAACCCCGCTAAAGGCGCGCCGGGCCAGCAAGTGACTGTCTCGGTCAACCTTTCTCCAGGTCAGGCCGACTCCGTGCAGTTGCCCGGGCTCCGGCTGCAACCGTCGACACCTACCAACCTGAGGGTCGGCGCCGTCGAACCCGGCGGCGAACCGGGCAGCGCCTACAAGTCGGTCACGATCGAAGTCCCGGGGCCCAACTTCAGTGGTGTTGCCACCACCACCACTGTCCGTAGGTCGACAACGACCACATAGCTTGGTACGCAGGTCTTGGCATATAAGTCTTGGCACGTAGGTCTTGGCCCGGCGTAGCTACGGGCACACGGCAATCGGCACCATGAGCACAGGCATATGACGACAGCCTGGGTGCTCCGCGGAGGCGCCAGCTTCGGGGCGGCTCAGGTCGGGATGGCAAGGGCGCTTATCGAGGCTGGTCACCACCCTGACCTCCTGTACGGGACGTCGGCCGGTGCGCTCAATGCCGCGTCGCTGGCCGCCGACCCCACGCTGGCGGGCACCGCCTCGCTCGACCGGCTATGGACCACCGTCAGGCGCCGGGATGTCTTCCCGGTGCAGGTTCACGCCGTCCTTGGTGGTCTGGCCGGCCTGCGGGACAACACCTTCAGTTCGGGTGCCCTGGCCAGGTGGCTCCGCAAAACAACTGCGCTGCGCCGGCTCGAGGACGGGGTGCTCCCGCTAACAGTGGTGGCGACCGACCTCGAGACCGGCGAGGAAGTGCTGCTCGATAGCGGGCCGACCGTCCCCGCCCTGCTGGCTTCTTCGGCGATGCCAGGGATTTTCCAGCCCGTGCGCATTGGCAACCGCTGGCTGGTGGACGGAAGCGTTGCCTCGGACACCCCAATCGGGCCTGCTGTCAGGGCCGGCGCCGACCGAGTGTGGGTGTTGCCCAGCGTCCCCGCGGTACCTATGGCCCGCCCTCGAGCGGCGCTCGACGTCCTGCTCCGGTCGGTCTCGATCACGCTTGCCCGCTACACGGCGAACACTGTCACCATTTGGGCCCAGAGCTGCGAGCTGTACCTCGTGCCGGCGCCGCTCGTGCCGGGTGTCTCAGCCTTCAACTTCGCCAGGAGCCGCGACCTCATAGATGCTGCTTACGGGCTCACACGGGCGTGGCTCGAGGACGCACGGCCCGTGAACGCGTCGGCCACAGCCCCGAGGTCCCCCCAAGGGTGAGCGTTCAGGGCATGAAGGCTGTTCAGAAGGTGCGTTCGGAGGAGGCGCGGTAGGAGGATGAAGGTATAAGCAGGGGCAAAGTTGTAACTTTTGGGTGTTAGGCCTTTGTCCGCAACAAAGCTCCTGATCGCAGTCGTGGGGTGAGAACATAACGATGGCGTCCAAGGCCCAGCGGAGAAGTTCGCCCGAGGTTCCCGCTGGACAACCTGCTGCCGGCAACCAGCCCGCCGCTGAGCCCAGCGACGACGCCGACGACGCGGGCGGCGCGACCGGCACGGGCGAACCGACCAGCCCGAGCCTGACCGTGCTCGGGGACGGGCCTGGCCTTGACCAGGACAAGGCCGCCGACGATGACGTCTACGGGGCAGACGAAACGCGCCCAAACCAGCCGACGTCCTGGCCCGGCCCCCCGCCAACGCCCAGAGCCGACGGATGGGATGCCGACAGCACTGTGTCCTGGGACCCGGCGTCGGTATGGGAGGCGGAGGACGCAGAAGGCGCCGACAGCAGCGGGGGACAGTGGGATGAGGTCCCCGACTGGGAAGGCGAGATCGTCAGGTGGGAAGCGGAGCGGCCGGCGCAAGTACCGGTCCCTGTGGTCCTGGGCGAGTTGACCGGAGTTCCGACGCGCCCGCCGGGTTACCTACCGGACTACCTGCCTGCCCACCGGAGCGCCCAGGACGTGCCGCTCGGTATTTACGCTGGTGAGGGCACCCCCCCGCGGGGCGTGGCAATTTACGACCGGAAGGTGGCCCCGCGTCCGAAGCGCGATAACGCACCTTGGCGGGAGTTGGTGATAATAACGGCGGTAGCAGTCATCGTTTCGGCCCTGATCCTCGCCGTCACGACTGCGGAGAGGAAGAACGTCGCCGGGCTCGGCAGCCTCTTCGGCTCGACCGGGACTTCGTCCCCGACCGCTTCCACATCGCTTTTCACCTCGGCCACCTTGAGGCCGGCCACGGCCAACGGCCGCTCGGCGGCGCTTTCCGCGACGTCCCCCAAATCGGCAACCGCATCGACCACTGCCGCCAAGAAGCCCACGACCGCCACCGTCAACCCGGGGGCGAAGTCGTTGCCGGTCACAGCCGGAGTGGCGCAGTCATTAGTGAAATCCTGGCTGGCCACAAACCCAGGTGGCTATGGCATCGGCCCCGGGGACGTCGCCGGTACCGTACCGAACGAGGTTTATTACGCAGTCCAGCCGGCGACCGGAACTTACTGGGCGGTGGCCGCTTTCAAGCCTTCGCCGGCACTTTTGGCCCAGTCATCGACGCAGACGGGGCAGGAGCAGTTGACGGAGTTCCAGGACAGCCTTTACGCGTTTTCGTGGCAGGCTGGCCCGGTGTGGGCCCTCCTTGGCGAGTTCAGCACCGGCAGTTGCCCGGATATCTGGGTACCACGGGTCGTTTTGGCCTCATGGGGCCTT
>JASHVH010000209.1 GCA_030039575.1 Acidimicrobiales bacterium
CGTCGAGGCAGATGCGGCTGGTCACCACGATCAGCCATCCGCGCTGGTCCTCGATCTCGTCGAGCGCCGCTTTTGCCAGGCGGGCGAACGCTTCCTGGACGGCATCCTCCGCCGCTCCGATGTCGCCCAGCATCCCGAAGGCCAGGTCGACCAGGTAAGTGTGGTTTGCCCGCCAAGCTTCGGCGATCTGGGCTTCGGCGATCTGGGCTTGTGCGATCTGGGCTTGTGCGATCTGGGCTCCTGGCATGTGGGCGTCCGAGGCGTCGGCCCCAGGAACACGAGCTCGAGTGTTGCCCGTGGGTTGTCCCATGTTCTTCTACCCGAATGTCCGCGGCCGGTAGCGGATGGCCGGCCTCTTGAAATGAGGACGACATAACGGTTGGAAATGTGACAACCGGGCCCCCATCTCCCTTCAGCCGACCGCCAGTGAAAGCGTGTAGGCGGCCAGCCCCAGAAGGACCACGGAAGTGACCTTGCGGACGGTGGAGACGTTCACAAAGCGCAACAGTGTCTGCCCACCGACTACGGCCACGCCGGCGACGGCCCAGAGAGCCAGCACCGACCCCAGCCCGACGGCCAAAAGGTCGTGGTACTTGGCGGCCAGATTGGCGGTGAGGATCTGGGTCAGGTCACCCCACTCCGCCAGGAAGATGACGACAAAAGCGGTGAGCGCGGCGCCATGCCCGGAAGTGTGCCGAACAGCCTTCTCGTCTTCAGTCCTGGCCCGCTCCCGCCAGGCATAAAGGGCACCGAAGAGGAACATGGCAGCAACTACGGCTTCGATGGCCCGGTGCGGCAGCACGGCGAAAAGGGCCACCCCAACGGTGACAGCTATGGCGACGTGGACAACGAAGGCCCCCGCGGCGCCCAGCCACACTTGAACGGGACGACCTTTGGTGGCCATGACCAGGTTGGCGAACATGGTTTTGTCCGGCAGTTCCGCCAGAAAGATCATCGGGAAACAAATGAAGGCGATTTGCGCGCCCACTAGGTCCTTTCCGCCGGGTAGTGGCGCAGGCCCACCGCCCGGCCACTATTACATGGCACAGACGGAAGGTCTCGCCCACCTGCTCCCGCAGGCCCGGGGACCGGGCGTTCATCACGCCAGCATGTCGATCTCCCGGCGAAGGACTACTCCCCAACCACAGACCACTTTAGCCTGCGCTGGGGGGATACCGGCGCAAGAGGCGAGCCCCGGCTGGCGGTTGTCACAGCGCCGGCGTCAGGTCAGCGAGAAGGGCGGGTACGGGTCAGCGAGAAGGGAGAGCCAAGCGTCGACGCGTAAGCTCCAGCGATTGGCGCCGACCACAAAATCCCGCATTCCCGGGCTCCAGCGCCCGGTGATTATAACGGCGAAGAAGGCCACGATCGTCACGATGTAGAGGGCGATGAAGACGAAGAAAAGCGCGATCAGCTGAGGGATGACCAGGATTATCCGGAACAAGACGGCTAACCGCGACAACTTGTCGGGGCGGCGCGCTTCGAACCAGGAGGGGTCGTTGCTGGCTTCCTCGTACCCCATCACGTCGCCGAACGAGGGGTACTTCGTCTGCAGAAAAGTGCTGTAGGACGTGGCTCGCCAGTAAAGGCGGTAGTAACCGGCGATCAAGCTGCCGAAGCCTTCGGGCAGGTTGGCGGTGAACAGGGCCACGAACCAACCGATCAAGATCACTACCTCGACCACGATGCGGAAGAAATACAGCACTATCCACAGCGGCAGCGCGAGGAGCCATTGCACGAGTGGCCGCCAGCGGGCGATCCGCTCGGGTACGTCGACCCCAATATCGACGGGGTACGTGCCGCTCCCGCGCCGCTGAACTGGAGCTGCCGGCCATGCAGCCGGCGGTGGAGGTGGGCTCGGCAGTGGAGGTGCGCTCGGCAGTGGAGGTGCCGCTGGAGGGGGTGAGCCCTCGCCCAGCGGTGGCTCCCCAGATGGTGGCCCGCTTGGCGGCGGGGCAGCACCCGGGACATCGGTCGTCCCGGCACTGGGCCGCTCAGCAGCCGGGCCGGGGCCGGGCTCCCCCGCCCTGGGCGGGCCGGCGGCGGCTTCTCCGGAGGGTGGCGGCCAAGAACTCGGCGGCTCGGATCCGGGCTCTTCTGGTGGTGCCCCGCCCCCCTGCCAATCCTGGCCGCTGGACATCGAAACCTCCTGGCTATCGACACGGACCACGGCTTCGTCGTCTCTCCGGGCGCGAGTATATAGGTGCGGTTACTCAGGTCCCGGCATTGCCTTCGCACCCCGCCGGCCTCACCACACGTTTGTGTTGCCGGGCAGGGGCCGACGGGCCCGTCTATTGCTGCGGGGAGCTGTCCTCGTTGCGGGCCAGACCGAGTTTCGCCGCGTTGATCAGGATGCGGACCACCGCGCCGATGATGACGAGGTCGAGGAGCATCTGGATGCTAACGAGTATCCGGCCGTCGTCCGTGCGCGGCGTGATGTCACCAAAGCCGACGGTGGAAAAGACCGTAATGGTGAAGTACAAAGCGCTCGTGTGGTCGAGTGGTTGGCTGAACGTGCCCCGCTTTGTGTCGTAAAGGGAAAGGTAAATCGAGGCAAAGAAGACGAGGAACAGGGGTAGCACGACGCCCAGGGATTGGGCGGCTCGCAGCTCCGGTATATCCGACTTCATGATGTGGCTGGCCTGCCAAGTAATGACCGCGGCGATGAAGACAAGGCCGATCACGAGCCGGAGGACATCGTAGGCGGCCGAGCCGGGACCGGCCGGTACGACGTAGTACACCCCGATAAGCACGACCCAAACGGCGAGCACTATCAAACCGGTGCGGATGACGGCCCACCGCCGTTCCCCTCGCTCTAGTTCGGAAAGTCGTCTGGGTGCCAAAGGGTCACCCTCCGATCGGCTCGCCCATCCCCCCAATTAAAGACGTTCCCGGACAGGCGCGCCGGGAGTGGGGCGGCCGCGTCGGCACGGCTTAGCCGGTAACTGCAGATCGGGCTGCGCCGGCGTACAGTTCGACGGCTCGCCAGCAGTACCAGGCGGCCACAGACCTGTAGGGCCGGAAAGGCTCGCCCAGTGGCTCCAACTGGCGGGCAGTAGGCATCGGGACGTCCCAGGCCAGGCCATAGCCCCGGCGCACGCCGAAGTCGCCGGTGGGCCAAACATCGATCCGGCGGAGCTGGAACATAAGGAACATTTGAGACGTCCAGCGGCCGATACCGCGGACGCTCGACAGAGCGGTTATCAGCTCCTCGTCGCTCTGGCGCGCCAAGCCCCGGGGGGTGAGCACAACGGTCCCTTCAAGAACTTTGGCGGCCAGGTCCCGCAGCGACGCCATCTTGTTGGCCGATAGGCCGGCGGTGCGCAGCGTCTCGTCCGAGAGCGCGATCAGGCGGGCGGGCGTTACGTCGGCATCGAGGGCGGCCACCAGGCGGCCGTGGATGGCGGCAGCAGCCCGGCCGGCCAACTGCTGGTACACGATGGCCTGGACCAGGGCGGCGAAATGCGCCTGCTGAAGCCGGCCCAGGCGTGGCAGGCCGGCTTCCGCCACCAAACGGGCGATAACCGGGTCTCTCGACGCCAGTGCCTCCGCCGCGGCGGCATAGGAGACCCGGCCCTTCGGGAGTTCCTTGGAGCCGCTCACGGAGTAAGTCTGGCCGAAGTCCCGGGGGTTATGAACT
>JASHVH010000210.1 GCA_030039575.1 Acidimicrobiales bacterium
TTGCTGGGCCCCCGGCTCGGAGAAGCTGTCAAGGAAGTGCGCCCGGCCCTGGCCCGGGCCGAAGCTGCGGTCCTGGTTGACGAACTGGAGCGTCATGGTTTGGTGCGCCTCGAGCTTCCCAGCGGCCCGGTCGAACTGAGGGCGGACGAGGTTGAGGTGCGAGTGCAGGGGAGAGAGGGCTTCTCTGTGTCACGCGAGGGCGCGGCGGCCGTGGCCTTAGACCTTGACATTAACGACGGCTTGCGGAAAAGAGGCTTGTTGCGAGACGTAACCCGACAGGTGCAGTCATTACGTCGCGACGCCGGCTTGGAACTATCGGACCGGATCGCGCTGGGGCTATCCGGCCTGGACGAGCTGCGCCAGGACGCGGGCTTTATCGCCCGGGAGGTGTTGGCAGTGAGCGTAGAGTTCGCCTCTGCCGACGCGGCCCCGAAAGAGGCAGTGCCCGTCGAGACCGACGACGGCCGCGAGGCCCGGGCCTGGATAAAGCGCGTGCCTTAACCCGGGACAGTTACCTCCCCCGTCCCCGGACCGCCATACTGGCGCCACCGCGACTAGGGCGGTGATCGATGAGGTCGCATCTTAGGTACCATCGAAAACGATAACGGTGGAACATTTATCAAAGTGTCGGTTGCTTTTCTGACGGGCCGCCGGCGGGAACTCCGGCCCCACCTGAGGGCCGTCCTGGTCACTGTGGCGACCGGTGTCCTGGTTTCTGCCGGCATCTCGGCATGTGGCGGGGGCCCCGTCAGCACCGCCGGACCTGCTTGCGTCTCAGCCTGCTCCCAGGGTGCCCAAAAGGCCACCACCACCGCGCCGCCACCGCTCACCGTCCTGACCCGGGAGAGCAGCGGTGCTAAAGGAGATATCTTTATTGCTCCCGGCGGAGGCGGTTATGCGTCGGGCCCGGAGATCGTCACAGCCACAGGCAAGGTGGTGTGGTTCCACCGGCTGCCGGCCGGGGACGTTGCTACTGACTTCCGGGTACAGACTTACCTGGGCCAGCCCGTCCTCACCTGGTTCCAGTCCGGCGGCCTCGGGGCCGAGGGAGGTCCAGGGGGCCCGAGCGGGCCCAAAGCTTCGGCAGGCCCAGCCCCGAGCGGGGCCAGAGTCCCGGCAGGACCAGCCCCGAGCGGGGCCCGAGTCCCGGCAGGACCAGCCCCGAGCGGGGCCCGAGTCCCGGCGGGACCAGGCCCGAGCGGGCCCAGCGGCACCGACTACATCTACAACGACCACTACCAGCAGATCGCCACGGTCCGGGCCGGCAATGGGGACGCGACCAACTTCCACGAGTTCCTCATCACGCCCTCGAACACCGCTCTGATCACGGCCGATACCGTGACGACGGCGGACCTCACGTCTATGGGCGGCCCCGCCCACCAGCTCGTAATCGACGGTATCGTCCAGGAGATCGACATCAAGACCGGCCGGGTGCTGTTCCAGTGGGACAGTGCCGGCCACGTCCCGTACGCCGACAGCTACTTGCGGCTACCGTCCTCACCGAGCATTCCATGGGACTGGTTCCACATCAATGCCGTACACCTCGACACCGACGGCAACCTGCTGGTGAGCTCCCGGAACACTTGGACCGTCTTCAAGGTGAACCGGCATACCGGCCAGGTCATGTGGCAGCTCGGCGGCAAGCACAGTTCCTTCACCCTGCGCGCCGGCCCCGGCCAGGCCCTGGACCGTGACGGGAAGATCTTCGCATGGCAGCACGACCCTGAGGCCATTGGCGGTGGCGAGTACACGTTCTTCGACGACGAGTCGGGCGGGAACCTGTTCCGCTCGAGCCGGGTGGTGACCGTGCGGCTCGACCTCGCCACCCGGGTGGCCACCCTCGTCAAGTCCGATGACCAGCCGGAGGGACAGGTGGCGCAGCTCATGGGGAACGCGCAGACCACGCCGGGCGGCGACCTGTTCGTCGGCTGGGGGTCGCTGCCTTACATCTCCGAGTTCAGCCCGTCGGGCAAGCTGCTGTTCAACGCCAAGCTCCCGCCCGGGGTCGAAACCTACCGGGCCTACTTGCTTCCGTGGCCCCCGCCTAGCTGATCGGGCCGTTCGCCGGCTGCCCCGTGCAGCCGGGCGCATAGCCGGGCGGGTCGAAGTTGTCCGGGATATTGCCGCTCACTGTGCCGTTTGTTCAAAGGGGCACCGTGCCGGAGAAGTCGAAGATGCCGCCGCCGCAGTAACCGTCCTCGCCCGATTGAGCGGTGTTATAGGCGATGGCGCTGTCATCGAGCGTCGCGGTGCCCGCGTTGTTGTTGGTACATAAAACAGCCAAAACGGCGGCTGTGGTGCCTTGGACCGCCCCGGGCACGCCGCCTTGACGGGAGCGGCACGGAACGGCAGCTCTTAACGCTCCTCTTGACGCGCGTGTTCCTCCCCAGTTCAATCTGGCCCATAAAAGGCTAAGCGCGATGGCACAATTTGGTGCAGTTTGGTCGTTACGTCCGTAATGTCGCACGGTTCCCACGCTCGACCGCCTCGTTGTGGAGTGTGAAATTTGCCACTTAATTAAACGTGGATGAGCGTTGACTTTCCTCAGCTTTTGTTTCGTCAAGCAATCTACTCCGCACTTACTGATGCCAACACGAAAGCTCATTTGCGCGCTCCGTGGGTTCGTCACAACACTAAGCGAAGACCCGACTGGCCAGAAGGTTTCTTCGTTGGGCCAAGGTTGTTATCTACCTAGGCCGCCATTACGCTCCGCCGTGGCAGCGGTCTGCGGGTGCGACCCCAGCGTAGTGACGCTGACCGGCAGAAAATCCGGTGCCGGCCCCCGACAAAAATGAGGAGATCGCGGACGATGAGCACGCTGAGGCTTCTTTCCCCTTTTCGTAGTGATGACCTAACCAAAGACCGGGGCGGCGAAAAAAGAGCCGCTTCAAGGTTCCCGAGGAAGGCCGCTGTCTTCGCCACATCGGCATTGCTGGTCAGCGTGTTTGCCTCGGCCGCCAGCGCCACGCCTTTGCCTGGTGGCCAGGGTGGGTCACCGAGCCAGGTTTACAACTGCACTGGCGGCAACGTCCCACCCGGCACCTACAACTCAGTGGTGATATCCGGTGTCTGTTTCATGCCCGCCGGCAACATCGTGGTCCGGGGCAACCTGGACGTCTCCGCCGGGGCCTTGCTTGATGCCGTCACCCCTGGCGACCCCACAACGGGCACCCCGGTCGTGCCCGCAACGGTGGTCATTGAAGGCAATGTTTTCGTCGGCGACGGTGGCGTCCTGCTCTTCGGGTGCTCGCCTAACATTTCCTGCCCTGCCGGGATCAGCTACGACAGTATTCGGGGCAACCTGATAGCCACCGGGGCCCAAGGAGTGGTGCTCCACTCCGCTGCCATCGGTGGCAACGTCTCGATCTCGGGGGGCGGCGGCGGGGCCGCCGCCGAGACGTGCAACGCGCAAACACAGGGTGCCCCTCTGATAACCAACCTCGAGCCCTGGTCGGAGGACACGAACCTCCTGTATACGCCTGTTTATACCGACGCCGAGGACGACACGATCGGCGGCAGCCTCACGATCAACGGCCTGACGTCTTGTTGGCTCGGCAGCCTGCGCAACCAGGTCGGAGGGAACGCCACCTTTACGAGCAACACGATGGGCGACCCTGACGCGATGGAGATCGATGAGAACGTGGTCAACGGGAACATGAACTGCTCGTCGAACTCACCGGCGGTCCAGTTCGGAGACAGTGGTTCCGCCCCGAATATCGTCGGAGGCTCCGGGACAGGTGAGTGCGGGTTCAACGTCGTGCCGCTCAACCCGGCGCCGGAAGCGACCGCCCAGGGCCAGGGCTTCCCGACGGGCATCCCTGAGCACATCACAGTCAGTACGGGGAGCCTGCGGACCTACCAGGGGACGTTCTCCGATACAAACGTGGCGTCCCTTCCCCCCGTCACCACGGAGGCAGGTGACAGCATCATCGTTCAGCTGGATAATTTCGTGCTTTCCGGCGCCGGCCTCACAGGTTCGGGGACGTACGACTCTAGCCAGCCCCCGGGTGCGTCCGGCGAGGCGTTCGCGGCTACCCAGTACCCCAACGGCTCGATTTCCTTCACCGCTTACATAACGTGCATCCCATGCAGCTTCGATGGCCAGAGCGGTGCCGCCACCGTGCGAGCCTACGGGACGGTCTCGGCCAACGGCATCGAGACCGGGACGTTCTTGGTCACGTCCGGTGGCCCGTTCCTGATCGTGAACGGTACCCCCACTACGATCAGCGCTGGTGGCTTGGCGACCCTGGCCGGTTACGGGACCTTCTTCGGTTCGGGGTCTACAGTCCGCCTAGTCGAGCACCTTGCCATTGCCGGACCATAGCGAGGCCTGAGCACGGTCCAATTTAGGCCCCCCGACAACATGGCGACTGCCGGTAGGTCGCACCTGCGGCCTACCGGCCCAACGGGTGCGGTCGACCAGGGGCCGCCTAGCCCTTCAGGCCATAGCCTGGTGCAGGGTCTTGCAAAGGGCGTCGAGTGCCGCCCGCCAACCGTGAGCCGGTGGCCGGCTGTAGCCCACAATGATGCCTTTTTGCTTGGGAGCGGTCTGCCAGCTATGCCCAAGGGTTAGGACCGAAAGGCAGTGACGAGCCGCCTC
>JASHVH010000211.1 GCA_030039575.1 Acidimicrobiales bacterium
CAGAGCGCGACCGCTGCCGGCAGCGCTACACCGACGATGACCAGGCCGATGACGATAGCGGTGTCGGTCCTCGTCCACCGTGGCGGAGCGAGGGCCTGCGCGGGCCCCAAGCCACGAGACCTTTGGCCACCTGCGTCCCCCTGATCCCCGGCACCGTCCGCGAGAGGCGGGCCCGGCCGCTCGCTGACGAGGGTGCCTGCCTCGTCCACGGCGCTCACCGAGGTGCAACCTAGCACTAACGCTCGATCGCCCCATAGATCCCGTGATAGGTCGACCCCTTCCGTGCCCTGGTAGGGCCGAAGGTCCGGCCAGAAGTGGTGGCGCCAACAGCGTCGTAGCCAAAAGGTCTGGTGGGCCCTGGCGGGTCTCGGGACAGGCGTCCCTCGGCGAAGGCAAATATCCTTGCCATTTGCGCCCAATTGGTGCAAGCGTGGATCCATGGCCAATAGGGCCGGGGGCGATCGCCCATCTGGTGCTTGGCTCCGTGCCTGGCGGGGTCTGCCGAATTGGTGGAAGCTCGTCGGGCTGTGCGTGGCGGCCAACCTGACGGAGACCGGCCTCGTCCTCGGTTTTGACCACGGCGCCCGGCCGAACATCGCCCCCCAGGCGAGTGCCGTGGCCCCTTTCGGGGTATTCGGCGACCTCCGGTGGGTGAGCGTGTACCACGACTCGTGGCCGTCGCTGGCGGGTGAGCTCATCGCCATGCTCCTGGTCCGGGGCGGGTTGACCGCAATTTCGGTCGCTTTGGCCTGGCCGTCGCACCTGCCGGCACCACCTTTGCGGCGGTTGCTGCCCAGGGGGATCTTCGCCACGGCCGTGGCGGCTGTGCTGCTGGCGCCGAGCGTTGTGCTGCTGTTCGGGCTGGCAGCCGTACCGATCTCGTGGCTGTTCTTTGCTGCCGTCCCGTCGGCCCTGTTCGTGGCCTTCATTGCCCACCCCATCGGGGTCACCAGCGAGTGGTGGCGGCGCCTGATCGCTATTCGCGCCATCGGCTGGGTGGCGTTGTGCTTCGTGGTGTTGAGCCTGGCCACGGCGACGATGGCGGTGGCACCTCCAGTGCTGTGGCCGCTGATCGCCGGGGCGTCTGGCCTGTTCAATGCCTGGTCATGGCGGGGGCTGGTCCGGGTCGTGGTCGACCGGCGGCCGGCCCGCCATCTTGTGCCCGCCGTGCCTCTGGCCACATTGGCTCTGGTCGGGGTGGTGATCGGCGGCACAGTGATCGGTTTTGGCCACGTGCGGCCGGCGAAAGCAGACGCCAGCCCGCTGGTGAGCGAGCCAAGTGGCAACGGCCAACCGGTGCTGGTCGTCTCCGGGTACGGGTCGACATGGGATGGGGCCCCCGTGCACCCCGTGCCCGGGAACTTTATCGAGGTCCCGTTCTCTTACAGGGGCCTGAACGCGGCCGGGCAACCTCTTCCTTACGACTCGATGGACACGGTGAAGGCGCTGCCCAGGCTCGACCAGATGTTGCTGGTCCAAGTGATGTCCCTGTACGCGAGGACCGGCCGGCCGGTAGACATCGTCGCCGAGAGCGAAGGGGCGCTGGTGGCCAAGACGGCCTTGCTGACCGAACCCCGTTCCCCGGTTGCGATGCTGGTAATGGCTAGCCCGCTCGAGGACCCAGGCCGCGTTTTCTACCCAACGCGCGGCAATAACGGGTGGGGGGTGGCGACAGACGAAGCGATGCGTCTCATAAGTGATGCCTTCCAGGAGATCGCGCCCGTGGACCTCTGGCCCGACAACCCCTTCCTGGCGTCGCTCGACGGCCAGGCACCTCTGTTACAAAAGGCCATGGCGTGCCCTATTTCCGGGACCCGTCAGTTTGCGCTGCTCCCTCTGGCCGACGCCACAGTGGTGCCGGTGGCCGAGAAGCTGGCGTTCCCGTCGGTGGTGCTGCCCGCGTTCCATGGCGGGCTCATCGAAAGCCCTTCCGGAGAGAAGGTCCTCTCCCGGGTCCTGTTGGACCGTCCTGTCAGTGCTGACCGCCTATGGCAACTGGCTGACCAGGCCATCAGCTACGCCTCCGCGGCATGGCAGGTGCCCTCGCTGGCCACGTCAGAGATCCCGACCTCAGCCCGCCAGGTGGGCAGCTCTCCGAGCTGCCCCCAGGTGGCAACTCAGCTCGGGGAGGCGATGACGCTGGCCAGCCGCTGAGGCCGCCTGTTGTATTGGCCGCCGAGGTTTGGCTGCGGAGTGGCATTGAGTCGGTGTCGGGTCTGAGCTGCCGGACGAGGATGTCCGAAAACCGCCAGACTTGCCTTCCAAGGCGTGGCACGATGCCAGAGATGGACGATTTCGAACGGTGCTATCGGGCGGTGCAGAGCCGGGACCCCCGCTTTGACGGGTGGTTCTTCACAGCCGTTACCTCCACCCACATCTACTGCCGCCCCAGCTGCCCGGCCCTCACCCCCAAAAGGGAGAACATCCGCTTTTACCCAACGTCGGCCGCAGCTCAGCAGGCCGGCTTTCGCGCCTGCCTGCGTTGCCGCCCGGATGCGGCGCCGGGGTCACCGGAATGGCTCGGGCGCGCCGATGTGGCCGCCCGGGCCGTGAAGCTGGTGCTGCACGGGGCCATCGACAGTGAGGGAGTGCCTGGGCTGGCGAGGCGGTTGGGGTACAGCGAACGGCAACTCCACCGTGTCCTGGTGGCCGAGGTCGGCACCGGCGCCCTGGCCCTGGCCCGGGCCCAGCGCTCACAAACGGCCCGGACCCTGCTCGAGACGACGGACCTCCCGGCGGCCGGCGTGGCGTTCGCAGCGGGCTTCCAGAGCGTCCGCCAGTTCAACGAAACAGTGAAGCAGGTGTTCGGGCGTACCCCGACCGAACTGCGGCGGGCGGCGAGCCGGCGGGACTCGACCGTGGTTGGACCGCATCACGCCGGCGCGGCCCGGCCCGAACTAACGCTCCGATTGGCTCATCGTCGGCCCTTCGCCGCCCAGCCGCTCTGGGATTACCTCGCCCTGCGGGCCGTGCCAGGCGTGGAGGTCTTCGACGGACGCGTATATCGCCGGAGCCTTCGGCTCCCACATGGCGAGGGGACGGTCGAGCTGACGCCGGCCGACGGGTACGTCAGCGCCGTCTTCTCGCTCGCAGACTTGCGCGACCTGAGCGTCGCTGTCGCAAGGTGCCGCCACCTGCTCAACCTCGACTCGGACCCGGAGGCCGTGGACGAGGCCCTCGGCGCCGACCCGCTGCTCGGGCCGCTGGTAAGGGAGGTGCCGGGCCGGCGAGTGGCCGGCGCCACCGACGGGCTGGAGATAGCGCTGCGAGCGGTCGTCGGCCAGCAAGTTTCGCTCGCGGCGGCCCGGGCCCTGGCCGGCAGCATCGTGAAGGCGGCGGGAAGACCGCTCGACCGGCCCGTAGGCCCGGTCACGCACACGTTCCCGGAGCCCGCCGCCCTGGCCGAACTGGCGGCGAGCGACCCAGGGGCGTTCCCCATGCCCGCGGCTCGCCGGCGGACGTTGCAGTGCCTGGCGGAGGCGGTGGCGGACGACAAGCTGATCATCGACCCGGGCGCGGACCCGGCCGAGGTACAGGAGCTTCTGCTCGCCATCCCCGGTGTCGGGCCGTGGACCGCGTCGTATATAGCCATGCGGGCCATCGGCGACCCGGACGCATTCCTTCCTACCGACCTTGGCTTGCACCGGGCGGCCGCCCACCTCGGGTTGGCCAGCGACCCGGGCTCCTTGACCAGGCTGGCCGAGCAGTGGCGCCCGTGGAGGGCTTACGCCCTCGCCCACTTGTGGTCGGTGGCAGGCAGGACCGGGGCAGGTGCGCCGGCCGCGGGGCGGGCGGGACCGACAAGGCCGGTTGAGGCCACGGAGCCGGAGGCGGCGCCGGCTGTGCCCGGGAGGGCGGACGAGGGGGCCCGCACGACAAGTTCGACCTCTAAAGGAGAAAGTGCAGCATGACCCATCGTGTCCAGATGAAGACCCCGATCGGCGTACTCACGATCGAGTCCAATGAAGAAGCCGTAACCCACATCGCCCTGCCGGCCGAAGGAGGCGATCGCAAGGGGACGGCAAATGGCCGGCGTTCCCCGGCGCAGTCAGACGCCGGCCCGTTGCCGGCACCCCTGGCTGTGGCCGTAGCCCAGCTCGAGGAGTACTTTGCCGGCCGGCGCCGGCAATTCGACATCCCGCTCGAGCTTTGCGGCACGGACTTCCAGAAGAGCGTCTGGCTCGAACTGGCCCATATCCCGTACGGCGAGACGGTGAGCTATGGCGAGCTGGCATTGATGGTCGGGCGGCCGCAGGCCTACCGGGCGGTTGGGCAGGCCAATGGCGCCAACCCGGTACCGATCGTGTTGCCCTGCCACCGGGTGGTGGCCAGTGGAGGCGGCATCGGCGGCTACGGGGGCGGCCTGCCCATGAAGCGCAAGCTCCTGGCCCTGGAGGGCGCTCAGGTTTCGTAGGCTCCTTTCCTTTGTCCTGACGGGGCCACCGTGCTAGCGCCCCACGGGGCGACAGAAGCCCGGTCTGGGTGCAGAAAACCGTTCTCGTTGCGTTTTCAGCGACTTTTTTGACAGAAACGCGACCAGTCCGGCTTTCTGCACCCAGTTCCGCTGGTCCCAGCCGGGGAAGGTCACTAAACATGCTGTGACAGGTGCTCTAAGTGGTGACCGGGACCGGTCAAGGCGGCTACCGCGGGACTCCTCAGGCGGCGCCAGGTCTTGGGACGGGGCGTCACCCCCACTTTGCTGACGAGCTGAGCCAACCGGACGGGACCGTAAAGCCGGCTCGCAAGACCAGGTGGGCGTGCAGCGCGGTCGCTTCGGCCATTCGACGAGCCTGTACCACCCTCGGCGCGGCGGGCTCGGTAAAGACCATGCTCCTCCCCACCGACGGCGCCGTCCTGGCCCGGTACACCAGAGGCGGCGGGCGACCGGCCCACCAGTCGAAGACGGCGTCGGCCAGTTGGCCGCAGGTGGCCAGCAGGGGGTCAGGGTCACGGCGGCTGGCGACATCTATCCGGCCCGTGCTGACCCGGTCGTCGAGCCCCAATGCGTCCAGGTTCGCCTGCCGGGTGAGGTGGAGCGACCGCGGGAAGGCGGTCAGTTCGACCAGCCACAGCTCGCCGTCGGCCTCGGTCAGGGTTTTGGCTACGAACCGCTCGCGGGCGGCCACCGCGGGCCGGTTGGCGGCGTAACGTACCCGGAACCGGCCCGATAGGGGGTCAAAACGGCCCTTCGGCTGGGGGTAGGCGTCCGAGGCCCAGTCACTCGGGTGGGCGGTGTCGATGCGCCACCAGGTCTTTGCGGGGGGGTCGAGGCGAAGGCCCAGGGGCCTCACCCCCGGGAACGTGGTCAGGACTGTTCCGACGAGGCGGAGATGAGGCGTAGGGCGGTCTCGATGTGCCCCCCGGCAAAGAGCTCGGCCAGGGTGGCCCCGCCGAGGTCGTCTCGCGGCGCCCGCATGAGCTGGTCGGCGGCTTCGGCATCGGCGGACACTTCACTTAATGCTGCCAGCACGCGGGGGAGCCCGGGCCTGGTCTCGCCCCGGCGCCGGTCGAACTGCCAGTCCGGGTGCAGTACCTGGGCACCGGCCCGCCAACCTAGGAGTTGGCCGCGCCGCCGGCGGCGGTCGACGCCTTTGCGGTCGTTGATAGAGCGCAGTACCGCTACAACTTGGGACGTGTCCAGGCAAGCGGCGGCGGCGGCAGCTCGACGGGCGCGAAGACGCCGGTCATTGACGAGGAGAGCTTCCCGGGCCACGCCGGCGGGGACGTCCTCGAAAGGGTCGTTAGGGCCGGCAGGGCCCTCGGCCATGTAGAGCACGGTCTCGGCCAGGTCCGGGTCGTAAGTGGCCCGCTCTTCCAGCGTCCTGATGGCATGAGCGAATGTC
>JASHVH010000018.1 GCA_030039575.1 Acidimicrobiales bacterium
GCGGCGCGAGTTCAACCTGGAGAGGCCCGTAGCTTCGGCGCGCCTCTACACCACGGCCTTGGGCGTTTACGAGGCCTGGCTCAACGGCCACCGGGTGGGCGACGAGATCCTGGCCCCCGGTTGGACCAGTTACAAGAACCGGCTCTGCTACCAGACCTTCGATGTCACCTCCCTGTTGCAAGTGGGGGCAAACACGATCGAGGCGGTGCTGGGCAACGGTTGGTACCGCGGGCAACTCACGTGGCTGAAACAGCGAGACGTGTACGGGGACCGGCTGGCCTATCTGGCCCAGCTCGAGGTCACGTGCCGGGACGGGCGCGTGGAGCGCATCGTTACTGACGAGTCGTGGAGCGCAGCCGAGAGCGGGGTCCTCGAGGACGACCTCTACGACGGTCAGACGACAGACCTGCGGGTCGAGGTGAACGGCCCGTGGACAGGCGTCGAGGTCGTCGCGTGGGATCCGGCCACACTTGTGTCCGCCCAAGGCCCTCCCGTCCGGCGGGTCATGAGCATGCCTGCCCGCCAGCTGACCGCGACCGGGAAAGGGACGTCTCTCGTCGATTTTGGCCAAAACCTCGTGGGCTGGGTACGGCTGACGCTGCACGATACGGTGCCCGGCCAAGAGGTGACCGTACGCCACGCCGAGGTCCTGGAGGACGGTGAACTGGGGACCCGGCCTTTGCGCGGGGCCAAGGCTACGGACAGGTACATTCTCAGGGGCGCCGGAGCAGAGGTGCTCGAGCCCGCGTTCACCTTCCACGGTTTTCGCTACGCCGACGTCGCCGGTGCCGGCGACTTGGACCTCAGCCAGGTCGAGGCTGTCGTCGTGGCCAATGACCTGGCCCGGACCGGGTGGTTCGAGTCGTCGAGCCAAGAACTCAACCGGCTGCACGAAAACGTGGTGTGGGGTATGCGCGGCAATTTCCTTGCCATCCCCACGGACTGCCCGCAGCGGGACGAACGTTTGGGTTGGACCGGCGACATCCAGGTATTTTCCCCGACGGCCAGCTCACTGTTCGACTGCGCCGGTTTTCTCTGCTCGTGGTTGGCCGACCTGGCGGCAGAGCAGCACGAGGACGGCAACGTCCCGCTGGTGGTGCCCAATGTTCTGCCGTTGGGACCACCCATCGCTGTGTGGGGCGACGCCGCGTGCGTGGTCCCCTGGGTGCTTTATGAGCGCTTCGGCGATCGCGGCATCCTGGAGGCACAGTGGGACAGCATGCAGAAATGGGTCGATGGCGTGGCCGCCCGGGCCGGGGACGACTTACTGTGGAGTGGGCAGTTCCAGTTGGGCGACTGGCTGGACCCGACGGCGCCGCCAGACAACCCGGCCGCCGCCAAAGCCAACCCCGATGTAATCGCCACCGCTTACTTTGCCAAATCGGCAGAAATCCTGTCTCGCTCCGCCTCCGTGCTCGGCAAGGTCCAGGAGGCGGACAGTTACGGTGAATTGGCGGCGCGCGTGCGTGATGCCTTCGCCGAGAATTATGTGACGCCGGCCGGCCGTGTCCTCAGCGACGCTCAGACCGTCTACGCCCTAGCTATTGCCTGGGCGCTGCTCCCCACCGAGGAGCAGCGCGCCGGGGCCGGCCGGCGGCTGGCCGACCTCGTCCGGCTCAGCGGCCACCGGATAAGCACGGGGTTCGCCGGTACGCCGCTCATCCTCGACGCCTTGACTGAGAGCGGTTACGGCGACGTCGCCTACCGCCTCCTTTTCCAGCGCCAGGTACCTTCATGGCTGTACGCCGTGTCGATGGGGGCGACGACGGTCTGGGAACGCTGGGACAGCATGCTCCCCGATGGGTCCATCAACCCCGGCGAGATGACGTCTTTCAACCATTACGCCCTCGGCGCCGTGGCTGACTACCTCCATCGCGTGGTGGCCGGGCTCGCTCCGCAGGAGCCTGGTTACCGGTCCATCATCGTTAAACCCCTGCCCGGACAAGCCCTCAGTTATGCCCGGGCCCGCCAGGACACGCCGTACGGGACGGCCGAGGTGGCGTGGCGGCGGGACGCCGGCCAGTTCGTGCTCGACGTGCGCGTCCCCCAAGGCGCGACCGCGCAGGTCTGGCTCCCGGGCAACCCCAGCCCGGAACTCGTGGCCGCCGGACAGCATAAATGGAGCACCATGGACCCGGTGGGCGACGAGGCACCCCTGCCCCGTTCGGCGACCGTACTCGACCTTCTTGGCCACGAAGCCGCTTGGCTCGAGTTCTCCAAGATCTTTGCCTCTTTTGCGAACATGGGCGACGACCGTTCGGTGTTCGAGCTGCTGGCGAAATTCTCCGGCACTTCCCTGTCGGATCTCCTCGATTTCCCGATCGGCCTGGGCATGCAGCCACCACCGTCCGAAGCACGGGCCGAGCTCGAGTCGGTTATCACCCGCTACTCTGCCTGACCCCTGACCAATCTCAAGGTCAGCACCTGGAACGGCCTCAACTGCAATGCAATAGTGTTGCCCGGGCCCACCTCCACCTCAGTAGAGGGGCGTTCCAGCAGGTCGGTCACCGTCGCCGAACGGACAGGGAAACCGGCCTGCAGCGTCGTCTGGGCCCGGCCCCCGAGCGACTCGTAACAGCGTACGACCACGTCCCCCGAGCGGTCATCGGCCGCCTTCACGGCCTCGACTACCACGGCTTCGTTGTCCAGTTGCACCAAAGGTCGCACATCCTGGCCGGACGGCACCGTCCGGAGCGGGAGGTTGAACTGGTAACCGTGACGGACGGCGTCGGCCACGGTCGCGCCCGGGATGATCCCGAAATGGAAGCGGTGGACGCCGTTGTCGGCCCGGTGGTCCGGGAAGCGAGGGCCGCGGATGACCGTGAGCCTGACCATGGTGGCCCGTCCGCCCCCGGGTTTGGCCAGTGCGGTCACCTCATGCCCATAGGTCCCGCGGTTGACCACGGCAACGCCGAAACCCGGTTCACCCACGTGGAGGAAGCGGTGCGCCACGTACTCAAAACGGGCAACGTCCCATGAAGTGTTGGTATGGGTGGGCCTCTCGACGTGGCCGAACTGGATCTCCGCTGTGGACCGGTCGGCGTGCACGTCGACGGGCAGAGCCAGTTTCAACAGGCGTTCGCGTTCGCGCCAGTCCAGCTCCAGGTCGACCTCGATGACCCGGCTACCGGCGGCCAGGCTCATCGTTTGCACGGCGCGAGACGACCCGAAGGTGTACTCGGCTCTGACGGCCACCTGGTCGGGCCCCCGTTCAATCACGGTGATCTCCTGCGGCGCACTTATGTCACGGTGCGTGTGGCGGTAGAAGGGGTCGATGTCCCACGCGGGCCAGTTGTTCGGGTAGTCCGGGTGCAACTGGAGGACGCCTCCGGCCAACCCGGGGGGGATAACCTCGCGCCCGGTGGCCAGGTCGAGCAGGGAGGTTATTTGCCCGTCGGCGTTGAGTTCCACCCGCACCAGCTCGTTTTCGAGGACCGAACCACCACTCACCTTCGCCCCGCCAGAAGACGCACTCAGCCTCCCCGCGCCGAACGCGGGCACACCGTTCTGCGGGTGAGGAGCGGCATTGAACGCCACGGCCCCCCCGGTACCCGACGCGCCCGCAGTACCTGACGCGTCAGTGGCCGGCTCGTTGGCCACCCCCCCGGTGCCCTCGCCACTCGAGCTCAAAGCGGTTATAGCCCGCTCGATGACGCCTTCGAGGCGGGCGGCGCTGCGGGCGTGGCTGGCGATGGCGTCGTCATTGACCATCGCTATCGACGAACCGGGCAGGATGTCATGGAACTGGTTGAGGAGGACGTCCCGCCAGATCCCCTCGAGCTCCTCGTAGGGGTACGGCAACCGGCCTCCCACCAGTGCAGCCGTCGACCACAGTTCGGCCTCCCGCAAGAGGTTCTCGCAGTGCCGGTTCCCTTGTTTTATCTCCACCTGGCTGGTCAGAGTGCCTCGGTGGAGTTCAAGGTAGAGCTCCCCCGACCAGACGGGAGCATCCACGTACTCGGCCTGTGCGGCGGCAAAGAACCTGGACGGGGCCTCCACCACGACACGCGAAGAACCGTCGAGGTCAGCCAACCGCCGGGCGCGCTCCATCATTTCCCTGGTCGGTCCCCCACCCCCGTCGCCATAGCCGAACGGCACCAAAGACCGGGTACCGAAGCCCTGCTCGGCGTAATTACGGGCAGCGTGAGCCAGTTCCGACGGCAGCATTTCGGCGTTGTACGTGTCGGCGGGCGGGAAGTGAGTAAAGACACGGCTGCCGTCGATCCCCTCCCACCAGAACGTGTGGTGGGGGAACTTGTCGGTGTCGTTCCACGAAATCTTCTGAGTCAGGAACCAGCGCGAGCCGGAAAGCAGGACGAGCTGCGGTAGAGCAGCCGAGTACCCGAAGCAGTCCGGGAGCCACACCTCCTCGGTCTCCACCCCGAGCTCGGATAGGAAAAAACGTTTGCCGTAGACGAGTTGGCGGACCAGCGACTCGGCCCCCGTGACGTTGGTGTCGGACTCGACCCACATCCCCCCGACCGGCACGATCTGGCCGCTTTTCACTTGCTCCTTCATCCGTTCGAACACGGCCGGGTACTTATCCTTCATCCACCACCATTGCTGGGCCTGGGAGCAGGCGAAGACGAGCTCGGGGTAGCGTTCGCCGAGCGCCGCCACGTTGGAAAAGGTGCGGGCGCATTTACGAATTGTCTCCGTCACGGGCCACAACCAGGCCGAGTCGATGTGAGCGTGGCCCACGGCAGAGATGCGATGGGCCGTGCGCGCCGCCGGTGCCGCCATGACCTCTTTGAGGACTTCTCTGGCGAGCTGGGGGTCTTCGTCCAGATCGTAGGCGTCCACAGATCGTTCGAGTGCCCTGAGGATCTCGTGACGGCGGGGTTCGGTCGGGGCCAACTGCTCCATCACCCCTAACAGCACCTCGACGTCGGTAGCCAGCGCCAGCGCGTCCTCGTCGATCATTACGAGGTCGGCGCCTCCGAACACATAGAGAGGCTCGGTCCCCATGGTGGCTCTGTCACCGAGCAGAGCCGAGCGCGATGGTTCGCGCCGGACCAAGAAAGATGGCATCGCCACGGCCTCGACGAAGCACGACCACGCAGCGGGCAAGTCGCCGGTCTCGACTGCCACCCAGTTGTTCTTGGGCTGGACGGCTTTCACAGGTTTGCCGTCCGGGCTGAACACTAAGCCCTCAGCTTGAAAACCTGGCCCGCGGTCATTGAACCCGAGGTCGACGGTGGCCTCGACCCTCATACCCCTCCACCGGGAAGGCACCTGCCCCGAGATCTGGAACCAGGTGGTCGACCACGGGGCACCCCACTTCAGCCCCGGTTGCACCGGGGTATAGCTGGCCGACAGAGCCTCGCTCACCCCCACCGGCTCGCCGCTCACGAACGCTGATACCGAACATGTCTCCCGTTCAGCCTGCACCCGCGGCCTCAGGCGCTGTTGCAGGGTGTTCTTGATACGGCCTTCAGTTTTGAGCACATCGTCGTGCATTGCGACCCTTCCTTTCGGGGTACCGGACCACCGGCAATGACGAAGTTAGCCTCTAGTCCACTACTACTGCCTCGGCCTCGACCTCCACTTTCCAGCGGGGGTCGAGCAGCCCGGCTACGACGACCATGCTGGTGGCGGGACGGACACCTCGGAAAAGCTCCCCGTGGACCGAGCCGACGACCTCGGCGTCGGCCACGGACGTGATGAAGATGCGCGTCCGTACGACGTCGGACAAGCTCGCCCCCAGTTCCGAAATAGCGGCCTCAATGATCTCGAAACAGCGGCGCGCCTGTACGCCGGCATCATCCGGGCAACCGCCGTCGGGCCAGACAGGGGCCGTCCCCGAGACGATGACCCGGTTGCCTATACGCGTGGCCCGGCTGTAGCCGACCGGCTCTTCGAACGGCGACCCCGACGACACCCATCGCCGACCGGGCATACGTGAGAAATTATCCCAACCGCGCCGATGCGGCGAACTGGCGGCTCTCGCTCACCCGTCGCTCCCTCCGGCCAATGCCCAAGCCCGGCCGATCACGGTGTCAAGCATCTCTTCGGTGAGGCGGCCCGTGAAAGTGTTCTGCTGGCTCGGGTGGTAAGAACAAACGATACTCCTGCCCAAGTTTGCGGCCACCTCCACTCCATGCCCGAAGGGAGGCCGCCGCCTCACGTCAAGCAGGCGACAACAGGCCTGGTAAGCAAACCCGCCGAGGGCGAGCAAGACCTTGAGGCCGGCCAAAAGTTCGAGTTCGCGCTCGAGGTAAGGCATGCAATTGTCCCGTTCTTCCGGAGTGGGCCGGTTATCGGGCGGCGCGCACCTGACCGGCGCCGTCACCCACACCCCCGTGGCTCGCAGGCCGTCGTCCCGAGACACGCTCTGGGGCTGGTTGGCCAACCCAGCCCGCCAGAGCGCGGCCCACAGCCAATCGCCAGACCGGTCCCCCGTGAAGACCCGCCCCGTCCGGTTACCACCGTGGGCGGCAGGCGCCAGCCCGACGACGGCCAACCGGGCCGACGGGTCGCCAAAGCCCGGTATGGGCTTGCCCCAGTACTCTTCCCCTGAATAGGCAGCCCGACGGTCGGCAGCCACCTTCTCCCGCCAGGCCACCAGCCGCGGGCAGCGCCGGCACGCGACGACCTCGTGACAGAGCGCATGGAGTTCGTCAGTGGGCATGATCCGAGAGGCTACAAGCAGTGACGTCTGGTGGGCGCGTGGGTTTCACGAACCTCGGTGGGCGCCCTTTGCGCCCGGCACGGGCTAGCTTTGGCAGGAAATGCCACGCCGCCCCAAACCGCTACCCCCCACCACCTTGCTCCTTGTCAGGCACGGCTTGACCCCAACGACCGGCCGCGACCTGCCTGAAGCCGGCCCGGGGCCGGGCCTGACCGAGGCAGGGAGGAGGCAGGCGGAAGAGGCGGCGCAATACATCTCTGAATGGCGGTCCGCTCTGCCACCTCTTGGCGCCATCTACGCCTCTCCTCTTACCCGGGCGCGGGAGACTGCCGCCGTCCTCGGCAAGGTCCTCGACATCGCACCGGTTGAGCGTCCTGACCTCGTCGACTGCAATGCCGGCGAGTGGTCGGGCGCCCCGCTGAAGGACCTGGTCAAGAAGCCGGAGTGGGCCACGGTGATGCGCCACCCGAGTGGTTTTCGTTTCCCTGGCGGCGAATCGATCCGGGAGATGAGCGAGCGGATGATAGCTGCGGCCAGTGAGTTGGCTGGCCGCCACCCGGGTCAAAGCCTCATAATCGTCTCCCACTCCGACCCGATAAAAGCGGTGGTGGGGGACGCCCTGGGCCTGCACCTCGACCTCTTCCAGCGGGTCATGGTCGCCCCGGCGTCGGTCAGCGCCATCGCCTTCACTGAGCCGGCCCCGAGCGTCATGCTGGTGAACTGGACCGGCCCGTCCAGCCACCTGCCGCCGGCCCCGCCTCGGCCCAACTGGCGGCCCAAAAGACCAGGAAGCCAAGGACCGCACCAGGAAGCTGGGCTCGAGCGGGCCGCTAGGCCTGCGTCGGGCCCTGAGGCAACGCGGGCGGCGCCCGTGGGGAGCCCGAGCTGAGCGCTTCGTTCCACCTGGAGAGCCCGACGCGGGTGACGGTGGGAGCGGTGGGCCCACCTGGCAAGCGCGTCTTCTACGTGCAGGCCCGCCAGGAGGACCAGCTCGTCTCGCTCAAGCTGGAGAAGGAACAGGTGCTGTTCCTGGCCGGCGGCCTGACCGAGGTGATGGCTGACCTGGCCGCTCCTTCTGACGTCCCCACCGAGAGCGAACTCGAGCTGGAACAGCCGGTGCTGGCCGAGTGGGCGGTCGGGTCGATGCAACTCGCGTACGACTCGGCTTCCGACCGGGTCCTCCTGGTGGCGAGGGAGGTCACTTCCGATGACGAAGACGCCGAGGGGCCAGATGTGGCGGCGACAGATGAGGTAGAGGGCGGCGTGGAGACCGAGGGGGGTTCCAGCCTCTCCGAGCCGGGCGGGGCTTGGTCAGCCATAGAAGCAGACGAACCAGACCGGAGCGACGTCGCCGTAGCCCGCGTTGCTCTCACCCGCCAGCAGGCGGCCGGGGTCATCGAGCACGGCAAGAGGCTCCTGCGTGGCGGCCGGCCTCCCTGCCCTCAGTGCGGCTTCCCGCTTAGCGAGGACCACTCTTGTCCCAAGACGAACGGGCACCGGGCGCCGGCATTGTGAGCAGGCGGCACCCAA
>JASHVH010000212.1 GCA_030039575.1 Acidimicrobiales bacterium
GAAGGCCGCTCGGTGCAACCCGACGGCGGTCTTTCCCGAACCCGGGCCGCCCTGGACCGCCAGCACCCCCTCGGCCGTCGCCCGGATCACCTCGTCCTGTTCAGGCTGGATCGTGGCCACGATGTCCAGCATTTCCCCGCTCCGGGCCCTCTCCAGTTCCACCAGGAGGGCCTCACCGCCTCTCATCTCGTTCCCCAAAGGTGGCGCCGCCCCAAAAGTGTCGTCCCCGATCGACAAGATCTGGTTCCCGTCGACGACGAACTGGCGGCGGCGGGCCAGTCCCCTTGGGTCCGCCCAACTGGCACGGTAGAAGGGCAGGGCGACGGGGGCTCGCCACTCCACCACGACCGGTTCGCCGTGCTCGTCCTCGACATGACGCCGGCCGATGTACCAGGTCGTCCCGTCCGTCGAGTCGGTGCGCCCGAAGCACAGCGCCCTGGACGTGGCGCTGAGCGACTTGGCCCTGCGAGTGAGTGCCCATTCGAGGTCGGGGTCGGCGCCCCTCATCTCGGCCAGGAGCCGTTCAGCCTTGGCCCTCATCCGGCCGAGGTGCTCGTAGGCCGCGTCGACTACCGCCTGTTCGGCCTGGAGGTCGGCAGCGCGCGCTTCACCGGGGTCTGGGGAGGAAGGCATGGTCGATATACGAGCTCTGACTGGCTCAGGTACGGAGAGCCAGCAACCTTACCAATGTGGCCCGGTGAGAGCCAGCGAATTTCCGTTCGGCGCCCGGCCCCACTTTACGCAATCGCCCTCGCGCGACCCGAGGGGACCGTTCTTCACACGCAGGCATCGTGGGAACGGGCCGGTGACCTGCGGGTTCTCTCAGGTGACGGCCTCCGGGCGGCCGGCCGACTTGTTCTCCAGTTCGGCGTGGAAGACCATGCCCGAAACCTCCGCCGGTAGTGTGGCGAAGGTGCAATGGAGGCCCAATGGCCGAGGCAGTTAGTACGGGGACCTGGTGGGTGGACCGGGGCAAGGCCACCGCCTTCCTGAACGCTTGGACGGCATTTGCCGCTTGGGCCCGTTCCCTAGTAAGCAAAAATCGCTAGGGCCCACAACCCGAACCGAGAAAGGAAGAACCAATGGCATTGTCCATCAATGACACTGCACCGGATTTCGAAGCCGACACCACGGAGGGAAGGATCAAGTTCCACGATTGGATGGGAGACTCCTGGACGGTGCTGTTCTCACACCCCAAGGCGTTCACCCCGGTCTGCACAACCGAACTGGGCTACATGGCGAAGCTGGGGCCGGAGTTCGAGAAGCGCAACGTGAAAGTCATCGGGCTGTCTGTGGACAAGGCCTCTGAGAGCCAGGCATGGGCCAACGACATCGAAGAGACCCAGGGCGCCCGGCCTAACTACCCGATCATTGCCGATGCCGACTTCAACGTGTCCAAGCTTTACGGGATGCTGCCGGCGTCCACCTCGGGGGACCCCGCGTTCCGCACTCCGGCCGACAACCAGACCGTGCGCAACGTATTTGTCATTGGGCCGGACAAGAAAGTGAAGCTGATCCTGGCCTACCCGATGAGCACCGGACGGAACTTCGACGAGGTACTGCGGGTTATCGACTCGCTGCAGCTGACGGCCAAGTACCGGGTTTCCACCCCCGTCAACTGGAAGAACGGAGAAGACGTCATCATCTCCGGGACGGTGCCCAACGACGAGGCCAAGGAAATCTTCGGGGATTGGAAGGAACCCAAGCCCTACATCCGGATAGTCCCCCAACCCAGCTAGACGGTGCCCGTACGGGTCCTGGTCCTCGGGGCCGGGTTCGGCGGTCTCGAGCTGTCGGCCCGGCTGGCGGAGGAACTCGGGGACGAAGTCCGGGTCACGCTGATAGACAAAAACGACGCCTTCGTCTTCGGGTTCTCGAAACTGGATGTGATGTTCGGGCGGCGCACTTTGGACGAAGTGCGCCTGCGTTATCGAGACATCCGGAAACCGAACATAGAGTTCCGCCAGGAGACGGTGCTCTCCATCGACCCTGACCGCAAGTCCGTCGTCACTGACCAAGGCGTCCATGACGCCGATATCCTCGTTGTCGGCCTGGGGGCAGACCTGGACATCGACGCCACACCCGGGCTACGGGAGTGCGGTCGCGAGTTTTACTCGCCTGAAGGAGCAGCCGAACTGAGGGGCGTGCTGGCCGGTTTCGACCGAGGGGACATCGTCATCGCGGTCCTGGGCGGGTTCTTCAAATGCCCTCCCGCACCGTATGAGACCGCCTTCATGCTCCATGACCTGCTAACCCGGCGCGGGGTGCGTAAAGCCTGCACGATCACCCTGCTCACGCCCATGGGTAAGCCGATACCAATATCCGACGAGGTGTCCGACGCCATCCTGACCCTGTGCGAGGAGAGGGACATCCATCACTCGCACGCCACCTGGGTCGACCATCTTGACCCCGCAAAAGGATTGGCCTGCCTGCGCGACGGCCGTAGCCAGCCCTTCGACTTGTTCCTTGCCGTCCCGGTCCACCGAGCTCCACGAGTGGCAGTCGACTCGGGGCTCACGGACGACGGGTGGGTGGCCGTGGACCGCGCCACGCTAGCGACCAAGTTCCCTGACGTTTACGCGGTCGGCGACATTACCAGCGCCCCGGTGCCGAGAGCCGGCGTAATCGCCGAGGGGGAAGCCTCCACCGTCGCCGAGGTGCTGATCGCCCAGGTCAAAGGCGGCCCCGAACCTCCGCCCTTCGCGGGAGAAGTTATCTGCTACGTAGAGATGGGGGACCAGACCATCGGCAAAGTGAACGTCAACTTCCTTTCAGGCCCCGCGCCCACCGCCCGGTTCACGCCACCATCTCTTGAAGGCGCCGAAGAAAAGCGTCACTTCGCTGCTATTCGAAGACGACGGTGGTTCGGGCAATGAGGCCTGCGGGGGCGGCCGGGTAGAGCAGGAGTTCGATCGGCTCGAAGGGTGAGACCGTAACGGTAAGGCTCGGCGCCTCGGCGCAGTAGCTAAAACCCGCCGGGACAACGAGGCTGCCGCCGTTATGCCGGAAGCCAAGGACCATCCGGGACGCGTAGTCGGTGGCGGCGATGTCGCAGCGGTACTTGTTCACGCGGATCCACGCGGCGCTCCCGGAGGGCAGGTAAACAGGTGACGGCTCCGTGCCTGTCGTCATCTGGTCTCCCCGATGCGAATAAACGAAAGGCAATACCCGCCCGGCGACGTCCCGCAAGGACACCGCCGGGTAGCCATCAAGCACGCACGTTGACGACGTCACATTGGTGAGTTGCCAGTCGACGGTGTCCTGACCCGACGCCTCCGAGACGCGCATCCCGGGTCGAGGGCGGAGCGCCCCGGCTTGGCACGGTAAGGCTCCGGGCACGCGGGCCGGGCCGACCGAGACGGTAAGGGTCAAGTCCGTTCCTGGCTCGACCGCAGCCCCCGGCGGGACCGACTGGGCAAGGACGTCACCGGCGGGGACGGAGAGGTCATGACGGAGCTGGTAGTTCACGTCCAAACCGAGCCGCTGGGGCCCGAGAACGGCAAGCTCGGCTTGCGCCACCGAGTAGTCCAGGCCGATGACACTGGGGACATCTATAACCTCCGGTGGCGTTGTCGGAGCGGTGGTGGCGCTCGCCGCCTCAACGGTGGTCGTCGAACTGGCTAGACCGGTGGGCCAGTTAGACCAGTAAAAGGCCGCGCACGCCAAGGCAGACATCACGGCAACGCCAGACCGGGCGGCCGCGGCTGGAATTGGGGCCCGACTTGGCGCCCCCCGGCCGGGACAACTCACAGTTGGACAACGCCGAGCGCACCTGCCGGGGTTCCAAGACCGTCAGACGGCGGGTCGCACAGGCGGGGCGCAACAGCCCGATGGCGTCATAATACCTGAGCATCCGGACAGAGACCCGGTTCAACTCGTACTGGGAAATGCCGTTCAGGACAGGCGCCCGGATAACGCTGGAAACCTGGGCCGCGACGAGGTCATCGTTTATTACCAGGTTGACTACGTCGAGCGGGAGGCAAATGAGGCTTCGGGTTATTTTCACGCCCATTGGCGACGTGAGAACCCACTCGCTGACGCGGGGACCTATGATATCTTGAATTGCCCCAGTGGTCCCGGGCTCTATTGCGGTGTTTACCTCGCCGTCGGGGTGAACTCGCCGGGGTGGTGGGGCGAGGGCGAGTTCAAGTTCTACCTTGACGGCGACTCGGAGTTCCCCACGATCTGCGGGACTGGCACCGAGGATTACTTCGGTGGTGCCTGGGATTTCGATGTCCCCGGTGACGGCTACACCACCTTCAGTGCTCCGTTCATCGGCTTGCACCAGGTACTGCGCCCTGACGGTCTGTACGAGTCGCAACAGCGGTTCGGCATGTACCGATGGCACGTACCGGACCCGATCGCGTTTGAGAGCGCTCTGCGGGTCACGGTCCAAGACCTTGGCTGGCACCGGGACCGCCGGTACCTGAAACGTCGTGACGACATCGCGTCAACTGCGTTTTGGTACCACCGGGAAACGGCTTGCCTGCCAGGACGCCGGCTGGCCCTCGATGACCTCGAGGTGGGCTCTGTGCCATGACGGCTAGCCCCCGGATGCCTGGCCCTTGATGGGCACTTGCTTCAAGCCAACTGCGAAATCGCGGCCCTGATGGCGTCGGACCCGGGCAGCGGGTCAGGTGTGGGGTTGCGGCGTTCGATAATCCCGGTCGTCCGTTTCGTTATGAGGTCCAGCCAGAACTGGTCATCGTGCGGCAGCACGTACAGTTGGCCTGATTTCACGGCCGCAACCACCTTGTCCGCCACCTCGGCCGGGTCCATACCGGAACTGATCACATGTTCTACCGCCGACCGCGTTTGGTCGTCCCGTTCGGTAGCGGTGGGCACGCCGGCAGCCGGCGGCCGGTTCCGGTCGGACTCGTTTATGCGGGTATGCACCCAGGCGGGGCACACTACTGAGACCCCGACGGGTGCGCCGGCCATCTGGAGCTGGTTGTAAAGGCTTTCCGAAAGGGCAACTACCCCGAACTTGGACACCGCGTAATGCGGTGACGTGTACAGCCCGATCAACCCGGCCATCGATGCGGTGTTGACAATATGGCCTTCGCCCGCCTTCAATAACCGCGGCACGAAGGACCGAACCCCGTGGATAACGCCCCAAAGGTTCACCCCGAGCACCCATTCCCATTCTCCTAACGAGATGTCCCAGGCCGGCCCGCCGCCGCCCACGCCGGCATTATTGCAAACGACTTGAACGCTTCCATAGTGCGCGACGCTGTCCTCGGCTAGCGCCTCGACCTGGTCGGCCTGGCTCACGTCAGTGACAACGTCGAGCACTTCGGCGCCTTCGGACCGCAACTGTTCTGCGGCCTCGGTCAACGCGGGCTGTTCGATGTCGGCGATAACCAGCCTCATCCCTTCGGCATGGAACCGCCGGGCCATGGCCAAGCCGATCCCGCTCGCCCCTCCAGTGACGACTGCGACCTTCCCCGTGAGCTCCCGCATCAGAACACTCTCCTAAAGACGTTCCGCGGACCAGGCCCGGCCGGAAGCGCTATTCGAACTTCAGGCAACCGTCGTCGAGGTCGGCGGCCGGCAAGGTTTCCCGTTCCCCCCAATAGTCTTGTGTGTGCTGCCATTCAGGCTTGTCGAGCCGCTTGGGCAGTAAGTCGATGCTCCGCATGAGGTAACCGGGGTTGATGTCCTCCGGGTCGAACCAGGTCAGCTTCTGCTCGTCCCTTTCCCCGGGGCGCAGCGCCGGGGTGGCCCGTTTGGCCCCGAGTTCGTCCATGTGGTTGAGCAACCGGCAAACGAAGTCGCCCACCAGGTCGGCCCGGAGGGTCCAGCTCACCCGGAAATAGCCGAACACCCAGGCCAGGTTGGGGACGCCAGTGAACATTATCCCCCGATAAGTAACGGTTTCGGCCGGGTCGAGCGGCGTGCCGTCGACCACGAACGGGACGCCCCCGAGGATGCTCAGATTAAAACCGGTGGCCGTGACGATCACGTCGGCCGTCAGCTCGTCCCCGGACCTGAGGCGGACGCCCTTTTCCGTAAATGTCTCGATCTCGTCGGTAACCACTGAGACCTTGCCCGACGCGATGGCCCTGAACAGGTCGCCGTCAGGCACCAGGGCCAACCGTTGCTGCCAGGGCCGGTACCGCGGCGTGAAGTGCCTTTCGACGTCGAAATCGTCGGGGAGGAGCTGCCTGACGCCATTGATCAGTTCCGTCTTTATGAACTCCGGCTCCTCTTTCGCCAAGCGGACGAGGACCTCCTGGTCGTGAAGGAACTTCTTGCGCATGATCTCGTGGACCCAGTCGGCGGGGACATCGATTTCGCGCAGGGTGTCGGCCAGTTGGTCACGGTTGACGGAGGGGAAAAAGTACGTTGGCGAACGCTGCAGCACAGTGACGTGGGCGCATTCGGGCGCCATCGCCGGCACGAGCGTGGCCATGGTGGCCCCGGAACCGACCACAACCACGTCTTTGCCGGCATAGTCAAGGTTTTCGGGCCAGTTTTGGGGGTGGACGATTATGCCCTGATAGCGTTCGGCTCCCGGCCACTGCGGGGTGTAGCCCTCGCCGTGGCGGTAGTAACCCTGGCACATCCACAGGAAATTGGCGGTGAAACGCAAGTCCTGGCCGGTGTCGGCCCGGCTCACGGCCAGGTCCCAGAGATTGGCCTCGCTCGACCAACTCGCCCTGGTCAGGCGGTGATGGTAGCGGATATAGCGGGACAGGTCGTTGTCTTCTATCACCTCGCCCAGGTACTTCAGGATCTCCTCGCCGGTGGCGATGGGTGCACTCGTCCACGGCTTGAACCGGTACCCGAAGGTGTAAAGGTCACTGTCGGAACGGATACCGGGGAACTTGTGCACGAGCCAGGTGCCCCCGAAACTCTCCAGGGCCTCAAAGACGACAAAGCTCTTGCCGGCGCACTGGCGCAAAAGGTGGAACGCAGACCCGACACCGGAGATCCCGGCGCCGACTATAACGACGTCGAAATGCTCGGCCGGGGAATTCACCGGCCCGGCCTTACTCATTGGCGCCTGGTTCAGTCATTAGTACCTGGCTCACTCATCAGCACATGTACCGTCGGCGCCGGCGCCCCAGATGTCTGCCACCGTGTACCCGGCCGGGAACGGGTCGTCCCGGTCCAGCACATAACGTGCGTAACCGGTGACCCAGGCCCTGCCGGTTATAGTCGGGACCACCGCCGGACGCCCGGCCACCTCGGTTTCGGCCACCAGCCGTCCCGTGAACACGGTGCCCAGGATGCCCTCATTGCGAAAGTCACGTCCGATCGGCAACTTCCCTTGTGCATGGAGGACGGCCATGCGGGCACAGGTGGCCGTCCCGCAGGGTGACCGGTCGAGCGCTCCGGTCCAGGTACCCGGGCGGCTCCAATCGAGCGAACCGGTGGAGACGACGACCGCGTTGCGCTGGTCGGCGTGCCGCCCACTGGGAGGCCCCACAAGGCAGACGATCGTCGGGCCGACCACTTCTGGCTGTTCGGGGTGGGCCTGGGGCGCCTGCTCTCGGGCCGCCGCTTTAATACACTCGCCAACCCGGACAATGTCACGCGCCTCGTCGGGTGTCAGCCGGAGCCCAAGGGCGCCGGCGTCTGCGATCGCATAGATCATGCCGCCGTAGGCGAGGTCGACAGACAGGGTGCCTACGTCGGGGACTTCAACCGGAGCGCTCAGCTGCATGGCGAAGGCGGGGACGTTCTCGAAAGTGACGCTACGAGCGTGGCCGTTTTCTACTCGAGCCTCCACCTGCACAAGGCCCGCCGGCGCCTCGAGCACGAACCTGGTGACGGGTTCGGTCACCGCCACCATTTTCGTCTCGATCAGCACGGTGGCCACACAGATGGTGTTGCTCCCTGACATGAGCGGGTACTCGACCTGCTCCATGATGACAAAACCGGTGGCCGCAGATGGGCTCGTTGGCGGCAGCACCAGGTTGCAGTTCGCCGCCGGATAGCCCCGTGGTTCGCGCAGCATCCGCCTGCGCAGGTCGTCGTGACAAGTGGCAAGGTGGCGCATTTTTTCGAACATGGTGGCGCCGGGTACGTCCGCCACCCCATTGATAATGACCCGCCCGGGTTCACCCGCGGCGTGGGCGTCGACGGCGACCACCTCGTGGTCCGGCCTCGGGCAACCGGGCAGCAGGCAGGGCTCACGCTGTAACTGGCCAGTGAGCGGGGCCGTCATGTCCAGTCGGGGGCCGGCGCCGGTTCTGGGCAAGATCTCGCTGGGCACCAGCACCACCTCCTTCAGGCCAACGACGCCAGAGCGACGCTACCGCGGTCGCGATGCCTGTCGCTGGCAGCCAGTGGCAGAAGGCTTGACGCACCGGTTATACAGCGATACCGACAACCTTTACGTGCAAGGCGCGGGCACCCAGTGACCCAAAGAAGGACGCATTACCAAAGCCGAACACACCACCGTCGCCGGCCACCATCCAGTAGCCACGTCCGTCGGCCGTGGCGGCCATGCCCACTATGGGTTGGTTGAGGTGCCTGGAGGCCATCGAGCCATCGAAAGTGGCGTCCCCGAAGGCAAAAATCCCCCCGTCGGCGGCCACGAGCCAGTACCCTCGGCCGTCTCGCGTCGCGGCCATGCCGACGATCTTTTGGTTGAGGTGCCGGCCACCCATGGAGCCATAAAACCGGGCGTCGCCGAAGGCGAACATACCGCCATCAGCGCCGACCAGCCAGTACCCCCGTCCGTCAGGGGTGACGGCGATGCCTACGATGGGCTCGTTGAGAGGCGTAGCCCCCAATGACCCATAGTTGTGGGCGTCCCCGAAACCAAAGATGTCGCCGTTGGCGCTCACGAGCCAGTACCCCCGTCCGTCGGGGGTGGCCGCTATCCCGGCGATGGGGGAACTGAGGTGTTTGCGCACCATGGACCCGTAAAGGTGGGCGTCGCCGGCGCTCACCACGCCGCCGTTCTTCAGGGCCAACCAGTAGCCATTGTCGCCCGGCGTCGAGGCCACCCCGACCACCGGCGATGCCGGCCGCGGGGAAGTAATCGGCGGGAGCTTTCCGAGCCTGAACACCTGGCCATCGGCGCTCGCCACCCGGTAGCCATCCGGGGCCGGAGCCGCCGCCACCTGGCTGGAAGGCAGTCCCTCTCCCACCGAGTTGACCGCCGTCACCTCGAAGTAGTAGGTGGTCCCGTCCTGCAGGGCGGTGGCCGTGTAACTGGTCGTCGCGACGGAGGCAAGCTTCGCCCCCTGAGCTCCGGGCGTGGTCGAAAGGTAAACGTTGTACGAACTGACCGCCGCCCCGCCGTTCGAGGCCGGCGGCGTCCATGACAGCGATACCTGGTCGTTGCCGGCCGTCGCCAAAAGCCCGCCTGGAGCTCCGGGCGTAGTCACTGTTGTCGGCGGGGTCGAGGTGAACGGAGTGGCCGTGACCTGGACCGAAGGGACGCTCTCGCCGTAGGCACTGACCGCCGTCACCTCGAAGTAGTACGTCGTACCGTTGTTCAGGCCGGTGGCCGTATAGCTCGTGCCGGGTACCTGGGCGATCTTCGTCCCCTGGAGCCCGCTCGTCGTCGACATGTACACGTTGTACGAGCTGATGGCGGCCCCGCCGCTGGTCACCGGCGGTACCCACGAAAGGACTACCTGGGCGTTACCGGCCGTGGCCGAGACACTGGTGGGCGGGCCCGGCGGACCAATCGGGATGGCGGCTTGTTCGCTCGTGGGAGCGCCCTCGCCGGAGGCGTTCACCGCGGTCACCTCGAAGTAGTACCTGGTCCCGTTGGTCAGGCCCGTGACGTTGTAACTCGTCCCGGTTACGGGCGTGGCCCCGTTGACGGGTGTCGTCGGGTAGCGACCGGTGGCCGTGGTCTCGTAGACGTTGTAGCCCGTGGGCGGTACGCCGGTGCTGGGGGCGGGCGACCATGATAACGACACCTCACCGTTGCCGCCCTTGGCCGTGAGGGCGGCGGGGGTCAGGCGCCCGAGGTTGGGCAGGACCGAGCTGGCCCCGGTCAGCCCCGGGTCGTGGTGGAACATGGGCCACGCGCCGGCGCCGACTGCCAGGGCCCCGTTAGAGCCGGGGATCTCATAGTGCTTTATGACGCCCTGGTTGGTGCCGTTGTAGCCGGCGATCGTGATCCCGATTGTCCCATTGGGGTCGTCGGTGACCAGAGGCGAGTTCTGGAACCCGAGGGTGCTCCCGAGCAC
>JASHVH010000213.1 GCA_030039575.1 Acidimicrobiales bacterium
TGAAGGCAGCTAAGGTCTAGACCATGGGTCGTCACCTCCGGCAAGTGCCTGGTCACGGGCGGAGGCCACGGCCTGCCCGGGGGCGGGAGCCTCAGGCTCCAATTGACCTGGCCGGTCGGCAGGGACGAGAGGTCATCTTCGGCCGGTAAAGCGATTTCTGCAGTTGAGATAATGGGTGACCGGAGCCGTCAATTATAAAGTGGGTAGCCGGTCGAACGAGGAAAAGGCCCAAGATTGCTCATAAAACTGCTCGACTTTGATAGCGACCACAGGAGGAGGTCGCAGTATCGTAGTACGATGCAGACGTCCCAATCAGAAAGGAGGCAAAAAGGATTTAGTCCCGGGGGACGTGCCATGGGTTACCGCCCAAGGCGCGGCACCGCACGGGCTTGTGCCGACGCCGGGCTTCTCGTCCCTAACGGCGGCGCCCGCCTTACCGCCCCGTAAGCCCTATCTAGCAGGTCAATTGGTAGGCCTCGAGCCCCGACTGCTGCGGATGGCCGCGTTGACAGTCAGAACAGCCAACACTACGATGAGCGCCGTGCTCGTGTGTATGCTAAACCGACCACACAAAAGGGAGGACCAGCGATCAAAATGAGTGGGGAGCAGTGACAGCTGTGTGCCTTGGCCAGGCGCCTTTGTCCGCGCTACCACCTCCCGGGCGGCCATGAGCCCTTGGTGCTCATGACCGGGCGATAAAGAGACTCAACGTGTGGTGCCTAAGCGGCGGGAAGCATATTTCGCAATATCGGCCAAACCCGTCCCCGCACGGCAATACCATTTGTGTTGTTGTCATCGAGCCGAACCCCGAGTCGTGTCCCCCCATATCACGTCCAAGAAGCCTCTGCCGTCGAAATCGGTCCTTCAGATATTCGGCGAGCCGAAATCGGTTATCAAAACTACGAGCGGTAAGGGCCGACGCTCTTATCAAGCACGCATCACGCTGATGCCGCAAGAAAGGTAAGTTCAGTAGATGTCACTTTATCGACCGAAGAAACCGTCCTACCGGTTGAAGGCCGCTACGGCCATGGGTGTGGCTGCGCTTACGGCAGCCGGGGTCGCAACCCCCACCGCCGCGTTCGCCGCCACCAGCGGCCCGTCCGGGACCCTGAAGATCATTACCTGGGTCAACCCTCCAGCGGTCGCTGCGATCACGAAGATCGACAAGGAGTTCGAGCAGAAATACCCGAACGTCACGGTTCAGCTGCAAACGGCTGCCAACGTCACGGCCGGGTACGCGACGCTCCTATCAACCACTGTCGACGCCAGCACCGCCGACATCGTGACCAATGTCAACTCCATCCAGCCGCTCCCGTTGGTAGCCAACCGCACCACGATGTCGCCGACGCAGTACTGGGCGGCCAGCAACGTGTACCTGCCCCTGAACAACGAGCCGTGGATCCATGACTTCACCTCGACCGCTCTCCAAGCCGAGACGTACAAGGGGAAGATTTACGGTGTCCTGTCGGGGCAGTACCAGCGCGTCGTCTTCTACAACAAAGCCGACTTCGCCAAGTACCACCTGAGCGTGCCTACTACCTACGACCAGTTCCTGACGCTGCTGAAGACGCTCAGCGCCGACCACGTCACCCCGCTATGGCTCGGAGTGGGCGGTGGCGCCAGCATTTACGTCCAGGACTTCCTGACCATGCCGCTCATGGAGGAGCTGTGGCAACCTCACGTCGCCGGCAACAACATCGCCACTGACCTGCAAACGGGTGCCACCACGTGGAACAACCAGTACTTCGTGCAGGCCGAGACCGAAGAAGCCGCCATCGGCAAGTACATCGAGCCCGATTACACCGGGGTGTCCTGGGAGGGCATGCCGGGGGCGTTCGCCTCCAACAAGGCAGCCATGCTGCTTGACGGGTCGTGGGACCTCGCCAGCGTGCAAAAGGCCAACCCGAGCATCCAGGTCGGGAGCTTCCCGCTCCCGGGTAGCAATGTGGCGAGCGCGAACCAGCCCATATTGCAGCCGGACCTGAACTTCGAGATCCTGAAGCACGCTCAGAACATGGCGGCGGCCCAGGCCTGGATGGCCTTCTTCGCCAGCACACCCATCTACGAGCAGTACGTGGACATCACGGGTATTTCGCCCAGCGAATCGAGCGGGACCTATACGGCCTTCAGTTCGAAGGTGCTCGGGAGCTGGTTGGGCAAGGGCATCGAAGATGGCACCATCTTCCCCACCCTGACCCCGACCCAGGGCTACTATGACACCCCGACCGAGTTCCCGCTGCTGCAGGAGGCAGTAGTGGCTGGGTCGCAGACACCGCAGAACGCTGCGAAGCTCGCCCAGAGCAGCTGGAAAAAGTAAAAAGCAGGCGGAACTTGCTGAAGGACGGAGGCGCCCCTGAAGTCGAGGAGGGGGCGCCTCCCTCTGCCCGGACTTCGAGGGGTGTTCGCGTCCTGTCGCGAGGGGGGCGCCCCGACGGGGCCGGCGCAGGCAGCACGCTCAGCAAGCGGGACGGGAGGGCGAAGGCATCCCGGCGGAGCCGTCCAGCCGGCGCCCGGTTACTGTCGTTCCCATCACGCCTGTGGATGTGGGGTGGCGTCGGCCTGGGGCTTGCCTTTTTCATCCTGTTCGGGATAGTGCCGGCGGTGGCCAACCTGGTCGTCTCGTTCACCAACTACTCGGGACTGCCCGGGTCGCCAACATCGTACACGGGGTTGAGCAATTACAACGCTCTGTTCACCTCGCAGGCACCTGGCTTTGAAGCCAGCATCGTCGACACCATAATTTTCGTCCTCGGCGTCACCGTGGTGCAAAATATCGTCGGGCTGGCGCTGGCCCACCGTCTCCTGGACGATACCAAGACGGCATCCCTGTTGCGCATCTTCGCGTTCTTCCCGATCGTCCTGGGGGCCACCGTGATCGGGATCGTTTGGTTGCTCCTCTTCGACCCGTTATCGAGCCCGGCGGCCTCTTTCTTCGGCCTCTTCGGCATTCACTCTGCCTTTTTCGGCTCGAACAATTTGGCCATGCCGTTGGTCATAACCGTGCAGGTGTGGCAGAACCTTGGCTTTACGATGGCTGTCTACATTGGGGCGTTGAAGACCATACCGATGTCCATCTATGAGGCCGCTATGCTCGACGGGGTTACCGCCTGGCAGCGGTTCACCCGGGTGACATGGCCGCTTATGGCGCCGGCGGTGACGGTGAACGTCCTGTTCGCAGTCATTGGTTCTTTGACTACGTACAACCTGATCTACATCCTGACCGACGGCCAGTTCGGCACGAACACGCTCGGCATGCTGGCCTTCAACACTGCGTTCGGGGAAACCGCCGACCTCGGGCTGGGGGCGGCGGTGACTATCGCGCTGCTGGTTGTCACTATTGCCGTAGCCATCCCGCTGGCGGCATTGTTCCGGTCACGCGAGCGGAGGCTGATGGCATGACAGTCGGGGCCCGGCCATGAAGCTCAGCAACCCGCGGCGGCTGCGACGCCTGGCCACGGGCATTTTGATCGCGTTGTTGTTTTTGATCCCGATCGTCTACGTCGTAATGATCTCGCTGGAGTCCCCCGGGCAATTCCTGGCTCACCCGCTCGTGCCGCCCGTGCCACCAAGCGTCGGGAACTACGGGTCGGCCTGGCAGCAAGGAGATCTCGGTCCCCAGATCGTGAACACGATCATCTACTCCATCTTCGCTGCGGGGATATCAACGGGTCTGAGCCTCCTGATCGCTTTCCCCGTAGCCCGCCGGCTGGTCCGTTGGCATTCCCCGATATTCCTGTCGTTCGTTATCGGACTTTGCCTTCCGCTGCCCATTATCCCTCTGTTCATCGAGTCGCGCGACCTCGGCCTGTTCAACAACCGCATCGGGTACATCCTGTTGCACGTGGAGTTCGGCATGCCTCTCGGTGTCATCCTTTTGACGGCGTTCATCTACTCAATCCCGCAGGAACTGGACGAGGCCGCCTGGCTCGACGGGGCCAGCTACCCCCGGTACATCATGCGCTTCATCGCCCCGCTGACATTGCCGGCTCTGGTCATCACGTTCTTGTACTCTATGTTGAACGTTTGGAACGACATCATCGGCCCGGTGGTGTTCCTCGCCAGCTCCAACCTGTTCCCGGTCTCCCGCGGCGTCTACAGCTTTTACAGCTCCAACCAGAGCGCCTACCAACTGCTGGCGGCGGCAGTGATCATCGTGAGCATCCCAGTGGCGGTGCTGTTCGTTGCTTCCCAGCGCCAGCTGCTGCGGGCGACCATGGGCATACGGTAGGCACGCGCCCGACCGGCGACCCCGGGCCGGTGCTGAGCCGGCGCCGGCTGCTCCAGATGGGGGCGATGGGTGGCCTGGCCGTCCTGGGCGCTCGACGGCCGGCCCTTCAAGGTCCTCGAGATGCCGCCGCCCGTAACCAAACCAGCCTGTGCGAACGGCCCGGCGACGTCACGGACCTCTCGGGCGAGGTGCCGACGACAGCTGACTGGTCAGCCCTTAGCCTAAAGCTGGCCGGTCGTCTAGTGCGGCCAGGTAACGCCCGTTACCTGACAGATATCGAGTTGTACGACCCCCAGTTCGACACCTCGCGGCCGGCTGCGATTGCCTATTGTGCCAGCGCCAGTGACGTGGCCCGCTGCATATTGTTTGCGCGCGCCCATCATTTGCCGCTGGCGGCGCGGAGCGGTGGCCATAGCTACGCCGGCTATTCGACGACTACCGGCCTCGTCATAGACGTGAGCCTCATGTCCCGTGTTTCGGTCAGCGGCAAAATTGCCACCGTCGGCGCCGGCACCCGCCTGATCGATGTCTACTCCGACCTGGCCCAAAACGGCGTTTCCGTGCCGGCCGGGTCATGCCCGACGGTCGGGGTCGCAGGATTGGCCCTGGGGGGAGGGATCGGGGTTATGGACCGGTTGCACGGCCTGACGTGCGACCACGTCGTGGGCCTGGAGATGGTAACCGCGGCCGGCGAGGTGGTCCGGGCCGGGCCCGGCATTAACCCGGACCTCTACTGGGCCTGCCAGGGTGGGGGAGGAGGGAACTTCGGGATCGTCACCGAGTTCCAATTTTCGACCTTCCCGGCGACTGACGTTTCCCTCTTCAGCGCCACCTGGCCGTGGGAGGCGGCGGCCGAAGTGTTGCCCGGTTGGCTCGAATGGACGCGGGACAGCCCTGACCCTTTATGGTCCAATTGCCTGCTCCAAACTTCACCAGGGGCGCCGGCGCCGACCGTCCTGGTGGGCGGGTTATGGGCCGGGGGCCTCTCTGACGCCGGCGCCCAGCTAAGAGCCCTGATAAAAGCCGTGGGCGAACCGCAGAGCCAGGTGTCCGGGGCGAACGGCTTTGAGGACGCGATGTACATAGAGGCCGGCTGCAGTGGCCTCTCGCAGGCTGCCTGTCACCTCGCCGGCCAGTCCCCGGGCGGGGTGGTCCCGAGGGTGCTGAGGCTGTTGAAGTCGGACATCCTGAACGAGCCGCTGAGCGACAAGGGCGTCCGGGCGGTGTTGAACGGTATCGACCAGCGCCACCAGGAAGGTGGGCCTGGCGAGGTCATTTTTGACTCGTGGGGCGGGGCCATAAACCGGGTGCCGCCGGAGGCCACCGCCTTCGTGCACAGAAAGGCGATTGCGTCGGCCCAGTACGACGCCGCCTTTTCTCCGGGGGTCGGGGCGGCGGCTGTGGTGGCGGCCAGGAAATGGATGGACAGCTGGTACGCCTCGCTCCGGCCGTACATGAGCGGCGAGGCCTACCAGAACTACATCGACGCCGACCTCCCTGACTGGGAGCATGCCTATTACGGCGCCAACCTGGCCCGGCTCGAACGGGTAAAGGCGAAGTGGGACCCCGACGACGTCTTCCATTTCGGCCAAAGCATCCCGTTGCCATGACCCGGTAGAACTGGGGGGTACGTCGCCGGCGGTCCCCCGGTCGCCCGCCCCGGGCCGATCCCTAAAGTGACCATGATTTGGGGCGCAAATGTGTTTCTGGGGCTGGAAAATGTTGTTGCCGTTACTTTTTCAGCTCCAAAAATCCTTTCCCGTCCCGGACCGGGTCCCGTTGGCTGCACCATTGCCGCTCTCGCCGTCTCCTTCTCGTCTTTGAAAGGTGGTCGGCTCCGATAATCCCGTTGCACACCGGTCGAGTGGCACCAGCGGCGCTTACCGTGGGTTAATACACCATATGACCGTAGAGGTAAGCCGGCGGCAGCTGCTCCGGGTCGGGGCTATCGGCGGCCTGGCCGCCGTCGCAGCCGCCTGCGGAGGAAGCAGGCATGCCGGCGGCACCACTTCTTCATCGAGCTCTTTCTCCAGTACGACCGAGCCGGCAACCACGACGACGAGCGCGACCTCGAGCACCACGACGCCTGCCACCACCAGTACAACGACAACGACGGTGCCCACGTCGACAACGACGACGGCTGTACCCACGACGGTCGTGCCTGCGGCAAGTCCGGCTGATTGGAAGGCCTTTGGTAGCTCCCTTTCAGGGCGGCTGTCGAGGCCGGGCGACCCGACTTACCCCGTGGATATGCAGCTGTACGACCCGGTGTACGACACTATTAGACCGGAGGGCATCGCATATTGCGCAAATACCAGCGACGTGGCCCGATCGCTCACCTTTGCCCGGGAGCACGGATTGCCCCTAACTGCTCGGAGCGGAGGCCACAGCTATGCCGGCTACTCGACTACCACCGGGCTCGTGATTGACCTGAGCCTTATGTCCCAGGTCACGGCGAAGGGGGACACCGCCGTCGTGGGCGCCGGCGCCCGCCTCATCGATATTTATTCTGCCCTTCCTCCGCAAGGCGTTTCCATACCTGGCGGGTCGTGCCCCTCGGTGGGGATATCCGGGCTGGCGCTCGGGGGTGGCATCGGGGTCGTCGGTCGGTTGCACGGCCTCACATCCGACAACATCATTGGCCTGACAGTGGTGACAGCGGACGGTAGGGTGGTGGCGGCGAATGCCGCCACGAACTCCGATCTCTTTTGGGCCTGCCGGGGTGGGGGTGGGGGGAACTTTGGCGTTGTTACTGCGTTCCAATTCTCGGCGTTCCCGGTCGGCCAGGTTTCGCTGTTCGGTCTGCGCTGGCCGTGGAGCGCCGCGGCGGAGGTGCTACCGGCCTGGCTCGAATGGTCTTCGGCCAGTCCCGACCCGATGTGGTCCAACTGCCTGCTGCAAACCGCGCCCGGGGCATTGGCACCGGTGTTGTCCGTGGGCGGGGCGTGGGTGGGGAACGTAGCAGATGCCAAGGCTCAGGTCGCCGCCCTTATAGGGACGTTGGGGCCTCCCACGAGCCAGGCCTACGGCCAGCACGATTATGAGGAGGCCATGTACATCGAGGCCGGTTGCCGCGGCTTGACCCAGGCGGCTTGCCACCTCGCCGGCAAGTCCTCTGGAGGAACGCTGGCGCGGACTATCACGCTGGCCAAGTCGGACATCCTCAACGCGCCGCTGGGTGACGCCGGCGTGCAAGCGGTCCTGGCCGGCATCCAGGACCGCCAGGGACAAGGGGGGATGGGCGCCGTCGCTTATGACTCGTGGGGCGGGGCGATAAACCGGGTACCGGCGAACGCCACCGCGTTCGTGCACAGGAAGGCGTTGGCGTCGGCGCAGTACGATGCCACCTTTCCTGCCGGAACGCCACCCAGCACGCTGCGAGCGGCAGAAACCTGGCTCGACAGTTGGTACGCCACGTTGCGGCCATTTGTCAGTGGCGAGGCGTACCAGAACTACATCGACCCCTCACTTGCGAACTGGCAACAAGCGTACTACGGCGCCAATCTGGACCGCCTCGAGCAGGTAAAGGCGAAGTGGGACCCCGACGACGTCTTCCATTTCGCCCAAAGCATCCCCCTTCCGTGACGGACTGACCGGGGGCGGGGCGGGGCGGTGGCCGGCGGGCTTTCGCGGGCCACTTATATGCCTTTCTCTGGGTGCGCCAGGCCGAACTGGTCGCGCTTTCTGCAAAACTTTCCCCAAAACCGCGACCAGATCGGTCTGTTGCACCCAGAATGGCCCAAAATCGCCGACGGTACCCAGGTTCTCACGGTCCAGCAGGGACCAGAGCCGCCGGCGCCTGCGGCGCCGACACTCCCACCTTGGCCGGCGCCTGCGGCGCCGACACTCCCACCTTGGCCGGCGCCTGCGGCGCCGGCTTTCAAACAAAGGCCGGCGGCCTCCGCCGCCGGACGGCCCGCCCGCGCAGGGAGGCGTCTAGCTCTCCAACCGCAGCGCCTGGATGAAGGCGTCCTGAGGGACCTCCACCCGGCCGATGTTCTTCATCCGCTTCTTGCCCTCTTTTTGCTTCTCGAGGAGCTTGCGCTTCCGGGTGATGTCGCCGCCGTAGCACTTGGCCAGCACGTCCTTGCGCTTGGCCTTCACGGTCTCGCGGGCCACGACCTTGCCGCCCACAGCCGCCTGTATGGGGACGTCGAAAAGCTGACGGGGGATCAGCTCCCGCAGTTTCTCGGTCATCCGCCGGCCGTACTCCATGACGTCCGAACGGTGGATGATGGCGCTGAACGCGTCCACCGGCATGCCGTTCAGCAATATGTCTATCTTGACCAGTTCCCCCGGCGAGAACCCGGCCGGTTCGTAGTCGAGGCTGGCATAACCTTTGGTGCGGCTCTTCAGGGCATCGAAAAAGTCCATGACTACTTCGGAAAGCGGGATCCGGTAGACCAATTCGACCCGCTCGGGAGAAAGGTACTCCATGCGCACCATCTCGCCCCGGCGGCTCTGGCACAGGTCCATCACCGTGCCGGTGTTCTCCGATGGCAACAGCATGGTGGCCAATATGAACGGTTCCTCGACTATCTCGATCTTTTGCGGCGCCGGCATTTCGGCCGGGCTGTGCATGTGCAGCTCGGTGCCGTCGGTGAGCCGGGCGATGTACTCGACGCTCGGGGCGGTGGCGATGAGGGTGAGGTTGAACTCCCTCTCGAGCCGCTCACGGACGATGTCCATGTGGAGCAAGCCAAGGAAACCACAGCGGAAACCGAAACCGAGGGCCACCGACGACTCGGGCTGGTACGTGACCGAGGAGTCGCTGAGCCGTAATTTCTCGAGCGCCGTGCGCAGATCTTCGAACTCATCCCCGTCCACCGGGTAAAGCCCGCAGAACACCATGGGTTTTGGCTCCTGGTACCCCTCCAGGGGTTTCTCGGCCGGCCGGGCCGCCTCCGTGACCGTCTCGCCGCTGCGGGCCTCGCCCACGTCTTTTATCCCGGCGATCAGGTAGCCCACTTCACCAGGCCCAAGGCTATGGACCTCGGTCGTCGCCGGCAGGCGCACCCCGAGCTCTTCAACCTCGTGCACCCGTCCTGTCTGCATAAAACGTAGCTTTTCCCTCGAGGAAAGCACGCCGTTCATAACCCGGACAGAGCTCACGACCCCCCGGTACTGGTCGTAGAACGAATCGAATATGAGCGCCTGCAGCGGTGCCTCTGCGTCGCCCTTGGGCGCGGGAATGCGCTCGCAAATGGCGTCGAGCAGTTCGGGCACCCCCTCGCCTGTCTTGGCCGAAACCCGCAACGTCTCGGAGGCCGGGATGCCGAGCACCGCCTCGATCTCCGCAGCACAGCGCTCGGGATCGGCGGCGGGCAGGTCGATCTTGTTGAGGACGACCACTATCTCGAGGTCGTGCTCCAGGGCGAGGTAGGCGTGCGCCAGGGTCTGGGCTTCGATGCCCTGCGCCGCGTCCACGAGCAGGACCACCCCCTCGCAGGCGGCCAGGCTGCGGCTTACTTCGTAGCCGAAGTCGACGTGGCCCGGCGTGTCGATGAGGTGGACCGTATAGCCCTTCCAGTGGACCCGGACGTTCTGCGCCTTGATCGTGATGCCGCGCTCGCGCTCGATGTCCATCGAGTCCAGGTACTGGTCGCGCATGTCCCGCGGGTCGACCGCCCCCGTCAGTTCGAGGATCCGGTCGGACAGCGTCGACTTGCCGTGGTCGATATGGGCCACGATCGAAAGGTTGCGGATCTTGTCAGGCGTAAGCGTGCTCATCAGTTCCAGTTACCAGTTTGGCCCAAACCAGGCCCCGCCCAGCAGGCACAGCCCCGCAGGCACAGCCCAGCCCCCAAGGCCCCCACTCAGCTCCTCTACCCCCCAAGAGGACAGCCCGCCCCCGCCACCGGCGCCGGAGCTGGTAACCTGTGTGACCCTGTGGCAAATATAAAGAGCCAGATAAAGCGTATCGGCACCAACGAGAAGCGCCGTCTTCGCAACAAGGCGGCCAAATCCGAGGTAAAGACGAGGATCAAGACGGCTATCTACTCGGCCGGGGCGGGCGAAGAAAGCGCGGCCGAGGACTTGCAACTGGCGGTGAAGAGGCTGGACAAGGCGGCGGCGCGGGGCATCATCCACCGCAACCAGGCTGCAAATCGAAAGTCGGCCCTTATGCGCCAGGTTGCTGAGCTAGCCGCCGCTTCCGGCGCCGGTTCGGCCGCGTCCGAGTAGCTTTCCCTTCAGAGGTCTCCGAAGCCACCCGCCGGCGTCGCTCCGCTCAGCGCCTCGGCCGCCCGCTGCCGCTCCCGGCTCTGTTGGTCCCGGCTGTGTTGGTCCGGGCTGTGTTGGTCCGGGCTGGCTGCGGGGCGCCGCGGGCGGCGCGTGAAAGCCGGCACAGCCGGGCCACCAGGACTTCGAGGACCACTTCGGGGCCCCAGTCCAGCTTCCCCTTCAGGGCCAGCTCGGCGTCAGCCAGTGCGGTGATGGCGTCCCCGCTGCCCCGTGGCCCAAGCCGGCGGGCTGCGTCCAGGGCTTTGCGGGCCGGGAACGTGCTGCGGCCCCGGGCGATCCCGAGCGCTTCCGCTGCTTCGGCCTCCGACGTGATGCCCGGCGACTGCACCCGGAGGATGCTCCCGAAGTGCCGGTGGAGGATGGCCAGGACCACCAACGGGTGGCGGGCCCCGGCCTCCATAAGCCGGTGCAGCACCGTGAGGGCCTCCTCTGTCTCCCCCTTGTCGATCGCGTCCGTAAGGTCCCAGGGCGGCACCGAACCGGGCTGGCCGAGGTAGGGCTCGAGCTCCTCCGATCCGATGGTCGCACCCGTCCCGTAGGCGGCTTCGAGGGTGGACAGCAGGGCGCTCAGGCGGCTCAGGTCCTCGCCCAGGTGGGATTCGACCATGGAGGCCGCCTCCGGCGCCAGTGTGAGCGGCGCCCGGGCGATGCGCTCGGTGACCCACGTGTGAGCTTCCCGGCCGCTGACGTCCGTGTTGACCAGGGCCGTCCCCGGCAGGGCCTTGAAGGCGTTGACGAACTTGGCGGGCAGGGTGCCCCCGCCTCCCCCCACCACCAGTTTCGTGGTCGGCAATGGGCCCTCCAGGTAAGAGAGAAGCGGCTGGAGCTGGTCCGTCGTAAATCGTCCGGCCTCCCGCAACACCACTACCCTCCGGTCGGCCAGGAACGGAGGCGTCTGGCACGCTCCGGCCACGGCGGCCACGTCGAGTTCCTCCCCGGAGAAGTCTTCGAGCACGAGCGAGCGTTCGGCCGTGCCGACCAGCTCATTTACCAGGTTGGCCACGGCCTCGGCCAGGAGGGAGGCGTCCTCCCCCGTGACCAACCACGCGTTGGCCCCGCCCGCCGCAGGCTGCCTCGGCGCTCCGGCTCCGCGGCTGCTCCCGCGCGAGCCGCGAGCTCTACCCCCGCTCGTGGCTTCGGCGCCTTCGTCCGGAGTGCTCATCGGGCCTCCATGATGGCGGCGAGCATGTCGCGTACGCGACAGGTGCCACGGACGTCGTGAGCCCTCACCACGCGGCACCCGAGGGTGATACCGAGGGCGTGAGCGGCGGTGGTGGCGTCCCTGCGCTCGTCGATCTCCAGGCCGAGGGTGTCGCCGAGGAACCTCTTGTGGGAGGCCGAGAGCAACAGGGGATAGCCGAGGCCGGCCAGCGTGGCCGACGCCCTCAACAACTCGAGTGACTGGGCCGCCGTCTTGCCCAGGTCGAGCCCGGCGTCGATGAGCACGCGTTCCGGTGGGATGCCGGCGGCGAGCGCCCAGCGGCCACGCTCGGCCAAGAAGGCGCATACCTCGCCTACGAGGTCGTCGTACACGGGCTCAGGGTCGGGGACACGAGGGGCCAGCCGGATGTGCGTAGCCACGACGCCGGCCCCGGCCGAGGCGGCTACTTCGAGGTACTTCGGGTCGGCGAAGCCGCTGATGTCGTTCCCCACAACGGCGCCGGCCCTGAAGGCCTCGGCGGCGACCGAAGCCCGCCACGTATCGGCTGATACGGGCACATCAAAGCGGGCCCGCAGGCCCTGGACGGCCGGGATAAGGCGGTCGAGCTCCTCGCTCTCGCTTACCTCAGGCCCGGGGCCGGCCTTTACGGCGCCGACGTCAAGGATGTCCGCGCCCTCTTCCACGATCTGCTCGGCGCGCGCCCAGAAGGCGTCCCACGCCCAGGTCGCGCCCTTGTCGAAGAACGAGTCCGGCGTCCGGTTGAGTACCCCCATCACCAGGGCCCGTGAAGTGACGTCGTACCGGCGGCCCCCGAGGTCGACCACGGGGGACGGCGTTGCCACCATGACGCCAGAAAACTTATAACCCGAGAACGTAACCGTGAATGAAAAGGTGGTCGAAAGCCCACTTTTCACTCACAGTTCGGCCTTGCCCTGGCCCTCAAAAGAGCTTCGACGTCAGGGCTTTGCGGTACTCCGCCACTTTCGGGTCGTCGCCCATGAGCTCGAGCAGGTCGAGGTACTCCTGGCGGGCTGATGGGTCTTCCTTCACCCGGTCGAGCAGCTCGTCGAGCTTGGCGTCGACGGCACCATCGCCCTCGGCGGCCTCGTCGCCGACCCGGGCCTGTGCCTGCAGATGGCGGACCTCAGCGGTCTCGGGGACCCGCTGGAGCAGCTGGAGCGCCTCCTGCTTCCCCTCGTCGTCGCCCCGCTCGATGAGGAGCGAAGAAAGGGAAATAATGGCTTTCTCATTGGCCGGCTCGAGCGCCAGGGCCTTGCGCAACGAGGCCTCGTCACCTGCGGCGATCAGCTCGTCCACTTCTGTGGGCGCCGGCGCCACCTCGGTCATCCAGGCCCGCACGGCCGGTTCGGGCTGTGCCCCGATGAAGCTGCTCACGACCCGCTTGTCGCGGATGGCGTAGACCGCCGGGATCGACTGCACCTGGAAACTGGCGGCCACCCGCGGGTTCGCGTCCACGTCAACTTTGGTCAGCACCACTTCACCGTCTCTCTCGGCCACCACTTTCTCCAAAATGGGCCCCAACATGCGGCACGGGCCACACCACGAAGCCCACAGGTCCACGACGACGGGCACCTGTGTGGAGCGTTCCAGGACCTCTTCCTCAAAGGTCGCGTCGGTCACATCTATAGCTACGGTCATTTCTCCTCCGGCGTCGTACGCCATCATCACCCACTCTTCCAGAGCACGTAGGTATAGCGTCCAAAGGCGTCGTGACATTCCCGGGCCCCCGACCTGACGAATTCCTCCTACCGTGGTCTGAAGGGCCCTGTGCCCGGCTGTCCACCCGACCCATGGGGGCAAGATGACTTTCGCGTCGATCAAGAGCTGGCCCAGTCTCGAGCACCCCGCTCTGGTGCTCGGCCTCGAAGGCTGGGTGGACGCCGGCTACGCGGGGGCCACCGCCGTCAATGCCCTGCTCGAGTCGGCCCGCCATGAACTGGTGGCCACCTTCGATGCTGACGCCCTGCTCGACCAGCGCTCTCGCCGGCCGGTCCTGCGGGTGTCCCACGGGGTCCACGGTGGCCTCACCTGGCCCGAGCTGCGGCTTTTGGCCGCCACGGACACCGGGGGGCGCAGCCTGCTCGTACTGGCCGGTCCCGAGCCAGACCTGCGCTGGCACGAATGGAGCCAGGAGGTGGTCGCCCTCGGCCTCCGCCTGGGGGTGGAGCTGGTGGTGGGGCTGGGCGCCTTCCCGGCGCCGGCGCCGCACACACGGCCGGTCCGCCTCGCCGCCACCGCCAGCGACGAACAACTGGCCGGCCGCGTCGGCTTCCTGCCCGCCACCATGGAAGTCCCGGCCGG
>JASHVH010000214.1 GCA_030039575.1 Acidimicrobiales bacterium
CGAGGTCGGCGCGCTCGACAAACCCGAATGGAAGTTACAGACGGCACCCGCGGCTCGTTACCTCCACCGGGCAGCGGCGGCGAGAGGCGGCCTGTGGGGCAACCACGGTTACGAAGCGGCCTACGCCATGGTCTACGACGACGCCGACGGCCACCAGCTCAACGGCGGCTCGCGCTACCAGTTGCGGTTCGACAAGACCCCACCGGTGGGTGCGTTCTGGTCGGTCACCATGTACGACACCCCGAACTTTTACTTGGTGGACAACCCCATCGGACGGTACTCGATCGGCGACCGCACCGCCGGACTGCATTTCGCCGAGGACGGGTCGCTGACGATCTTTATGCAGTCCCAACCGCCGGGTACGCCCGACGAGCAGGCCAACTGGCTCCCGACACCCGCCGGGGACTTCCGCCCGCTCCTGCGCATGTACGAACCGGACCAGTCAGTCTTCGACGGTGGTTATCAATTACCGGCCATCACCAAGCGCAATTAGACGACGCTGGTGACGCGGGGTTGGGCACCAGCGGTCGTTAGGCGGAAATGAGCGCCGCCGCCCGACGAGAAAAGACCCGCGGGCGGGTGACCAGGTTCGTCCCCATCGTCGAATGGCTGCCCCGGTACCAGCTCTCGTGGTTGTCAAACGATGCGGTGGCCGGTTTCACGATCTGGGGCCTCCTTATACCGGAGATGATCGCCTACGCCAGCCTGGCCGGCCTCCCGCCACAGGCCGGCCTCTACACCTTGCTCGCCTCTCTCGCCCTTTACGCCATCTTCGGCACTTCTCGTCATTTGGTGGTGGCGGCCACCTCGGCGTCGGCTGTGCTCATTTATTCGGCCGTTACCACCGCAGCGCTGTCACCCAATGCGGTACACGGCTACGCCACCTTGGCGGCCGGCATGATCCTCATCACGGGCCTGTTCTTCGTGCTGGCGGGCATATGCCGGCTTGGTTTCATCACTTCTTTCTTGTCCCGGCCGGTCATGGAGGGTTTTGTCTTCGGCCTGGCCATATTCGTGACCATCAGCCAGCTCCCCAAGCTCTTCGGGCTGAAAAAGGGCAGTGGTGATAGCGTCCACCAGCTGGCCCATCTGATCGCCCACCTGGGTAGCACCAGCCTCACCACGCTCGCCATCGGCCTGGTCGCTCTGGTGCTGCTTTTCGGCGTCGAGCGCTACGCGCCGCGCCTACCTGGCGGGCTGGTCGTCCTCGTTGTCGGTATCGCCGTGTCCGCCGGGCTGAACCTTTCCCACCACGGCGTCGACACGGTGGGCAAAATACCGACCGGGCTCCCCTCGGTGGCGTGGCCGACGCTCAACCTGAGCGAGCTGTGGGTGCTCATCCCGAGTTCCATCGGCATGATGCTGGTCATTTTCAGCGAAGCCTTGGGGGCAGGCCAGAACTTCGCCGACAAGCACGGTTACCGCCTGGTCCCCGACCAGGAGATGATCGCCCTCGGTCTGGCCAACATCGGCTCGGCCTTGTTTGGCGGGTTGGCCTGTGGCGGCAGCCTGTCGCAGACCGCCGTCAACGACGGCGCCGGCGCCCGCACCGAAGTCTCGCCCCTCGTCGCCGCGGCATTGAGCCTGGTGACCGTGGTCGCCTTGACGCCGTTGTTCACCGACCTCCCCGAAGCTGTCTTGGCTGCCCTTATCATCCACGCCGTCTACCACCTGATGAAAGTGCCCGAGATGCGGCGGTTCTACCGGCTCAAGCGGAGCGAGTTCTGGTTGGCCGTGGCCACTCTTGTGGCCGTCATCACCCTCGACGTCCTGCCCGCGCTCATCATCGGCATCGTGTTCTCGTTGGCTCTGCTCATTTACCGCGCCAGCCGGCCCAGGGTGTCGGTGCTGGGCACGAGCCCGGCCAGCCCGTCGACTTTCGAGGACATCGAGCGCCACCCCGACGCCACGCCCATCCCCGGCGTCCTGGTCGTGAGGCCCGACGCGCCCTTGTTCTATGCCAACGCCGAAGCTGTGCGCGACGCCGTCGAAGCCGACGTGAGCGCGTCGAACGGCGGGGTAAACACGGTGGTCTTCGACCTTGACGCCAATGACACCCTCGATATCACCAGCGCCGAACAGTTGGAGAAACTGGCGGACGGCCTTCACAAAAACGGCATAGATTTCGCCATCGCCCACTTACACAAGCCGGCCAAGGACATGGCTGCGACCACCGGGCTTTTAGAAAAAGTTGGCCAGGACCACATTTTCCCGACAGTTGCCGCGGCCACGCAATGGGCGAGGACAGCGCGCCTATAACCAGTCCACCGTCGAAGTGCGGAAATAGGTGAGATCGTCTTGCACCCACAGCCGGCCGTGTCGAGCCAGGCGGCCACGGTGGTCGGCCCAGGTGGCCGCCTGGGCCCGCCCCAGGCCTTCTGCGCGGCTCCGGCCAGGCGAGGCAAAAGCAGGAAGGTCAGGTCGTCGAAGTCCGTTACGGTCTCGCACCAGATGGCGGCTTCCACTCCCGCGACTTGACCCGCTCGACCAGGCCCGAGCACGAGAGCCGGGGCCCAGTCGAACGACCCGGCCACCGTCACCGGAGAGTACAACCGCAAGCCGAGGCGACCTTGCCTTTCCGCTTGCGCGGGGCCCGCCGACGGCTCGGCGTACGGGACGTCGAAATAACAGTGGCTAAGCGGCGAAACGATCACCGGCACCGACGCGGCCACCGCGGCCTCGATATCTTTGCGGGACAGTTCGAGATCCGCGTCCAACTCCGCTCGAACCTGCGGTGGCAGTGACGCCGGAAGGGCGATGTCAGTGAACCAGTACTGGATGATGTCGTCCCGGCCGAGCCCAGCACGCGCCGACTCCTGCCACCCCAACGGGCGCTTGCCGATGGCTCGGACGGACTCCCGGGCCCACCCCACATAGGAGGCGTACAAATCGTGAGGCATGCCTCGGGGCTCGTCACCGCCGATATGGATGTACGGCCCGGGGAAGATGGCCGCCACCGCACCCAGCACCTCCTGCACCAGCTCAAGGGTGGCGGGCAGATCCGGGTCGAGCCACACGGCCTCATGTTTGGTCCCCGGCGGCAACTCGAACTCGACCCGGTTACGGCCGGTGGCCAGCTCCGGGTGCATCTGCACAAGCGCGGCCGAATGCCCGGGCGTGTCCACCTCCGGGACGATGGTGACGAAGCGGTCCTCGGCGTAAGCAACCAGCGCCCGCAGATCTCCGGGGCTGTAGAAGCCCGGGTCTGTCCTCCGGCGGCCAGCCCCCGCCCCCACCGGGAGGCGCCAACCCTGGTCATCTGTCAAATGCAGGTGCAACACGTTGAGCTTGTAGAGCGCCAAGAGGTCGACCACTCGATGGACCTCGTCCAGCGGGAAGAAAGTGCGGGCGAGGTCGAGCGAAAGCCCCCGCCACCGGTACCAGGGGGCGTCAAGGATCTGCGCCCCGCCCACGGCGATCGTGGCTGCCTCGGTCGACGCGGCGGCGGCCAGGAGCTGGGTGAGCGTGGTCAAGCCGCGAGCAACACCGACTGGTTCTGCTGCACGTAGGACGACCTCGTCAGGGTCAACCGCCAGCGAGTACCGTTCGTCGAGAGGGACATCGCCACTTGGCGAGACACCGAGCGGCACTCGGAGCGAGGGCAGTTCCCCGGCTGCGAGTTCGACATGCACAGCAGGTCGGCCCCGCCCCGGACCGCCGGCCATCACTTCCAGGTGCAGCCCGGTGCGCCGCTTTATGTCGGCGCAAAATCGCTCGACGATGGGCACGAAATCGCGATACGTGCAAACGACGGCCGTGCCTGGGGAAAACGTGAACTGGCCTCCCGTACTATCCGACCGCACCGGGACCGGTATAACTGGGTGGCTCATTGCACGTGGCTCCCGCGCCCTCAGTTGGGGATTAGAGCTTTAAGGATCGAGCGACTTTAGCTCTCGACTTTGAGGTCCGAGCCGAAGTTTTCTCCTTACTAATCCTCAGCGTCTCGCGGGCCCGAGACTGGAAGCGGCAAAGACCGGCTCAAGGCGCTTGGGGTTGTCGATGTGCCCTGGCCTCGGAGCTGCGAGACTCCCTTTCGTGGCCGACTTTGCCCTGCCTCTGCGTGAGGCAGATGTCGATCCGGACCCCCTACGCCAGTTTGCCTACTGGTACGCAGAGGCCACGCAATCCGGTTTGCGAGAGCCGGGGGCTATGGCCGTCGCCACGAGCACGTTGGACGGCGTGCCGTCCGTGCGTATGGTGCTGCTCAAGGGCTACGACGAGCGAGGGTTCGTGTTCTACACCAACTACAACAGCCGCAAAGGGCGCGAACTGGCGGCCAACCCCCGCGCCGCGTTGCTGTTCTATTGGGACCCTCTTGGACGGCAGGTGAGGATCGAAGGGCGCACCGAACGCACATCGCCCGGGGAATCTGCGTCCTACGTTCGGAGCCGGCCACGCGGGAGCCAGTTGAGCGCGCTCGCCTCGCCCCAGAGCCAGATCGTCGAGAGCCGAAGCGAGCTCGAAGGGCGCGTCGCCGAGCTCGCCAGGTTGTACGGCGACGCCGAGCTACCCGTCCCGGTAGCCTGGGGAGGCTCCCGGTTGT
>JASHVH010000215.1 GCA_030039575.1 Acidimicrobiales bacterium
CGACGAGGAACCGGTCCGGAGCTCCGCCGGCGCTCAGACCGTAGACGATCTCGAGAGCCTGACGCTGCGGAGCCGGCAGCCTGGCGAGCCGGTCGAGCAACGAAGCGCAGAGCTGGTGAAGACCGGCATATGCGAGCTCCATCTCCGACTCCACCCCAACAGCTCGGACGATCGTCACGTCCGACGCCGACCGGGCCAGGTACTCGAGCAGGGCTGTCTTCCCGATTCCAGCCTCTCCGCGCACCACCAACGACCGGCCCTCTCCCCGGCGAACCGCATCAACCAATGTGTCCAGCAGCGCACACTCTCTGGTGCGCCCCAGAAGAGCAATAGGCCGGGCTGGTACGACGGTGAAGTCCCCCATGGTCCCGGACCGATATTAAACCGCACGCCGCGAATCGACAAGCAACGGCAGTTGTGCACACCGCGTGTCGGCCCTCCAGACCGCGCAGGGCACAGAATTGTCAAAAGAGATTCAATCACCTGCCTCATTGCGCCGCGCGAGACTGCCGCAAGCACTTCGCTCGGCATACCGTGCCAGCGTGGGGACTTCGTGGGGACTAGGGGCTGGCAACCCGTGTCACGACGTGGCAGCCACCGGCACGAAATGGCTTGTAAAACAGAGTTACGTCTCTGTGACCAGGGAGCCCGACCACCTTTGCCAAGGTGAGGGTCGCGGGTTCAATTCCCGCCACCTCCACGAACCGTCGTCCGCACCGACCGTCGTCCGCTCCGGAAATTACCTGGTCACGGTCGTATGAACTAGTCTGACCGACGTGGCAGGGCCAAGCGGTCTACCAAGACGGTCTACTACGACGGCACCGACGTCTACTTCAAGCCTCGGGAGGTCGCCCCAAAACCGGCGTAAGCGAGGATCCGGTGGTGTCCAACCCGTGCGGGAGGTGTGTGGCGAGTCGATGTTGAGGTAGCCCGCGACCCTGTCACCGGCAGGCGGCGGCGGGTGGCCCGCCTCGTACACGGCAGTCGCGAAGACGCCGAGATTGCGCTTGCCCGGTTAAAGGTTGCCGATCACGAGAAGCGTTTGCCCCGGGGCGGGACCAACGCCCGATCAGTTCGCGCCGCTTTCCAGCTCTACCTCCAGGCGATCGACAGCGGGCTCGTCGAACTCGCGCCGCGCACGCGGGTCACCGTGCGCTCGGCAGCCAACACGATGTCAGCAGTCGAGCTCTCCGACGGAAGGATGTTCGGAGACGTTCGGCTGTCTCGCCTGACCTGGCATGACATCGAGAGCCTCTATGCATCGATGCGCGCGGTCGGGCATGGCACACCCTGGATCCGCCGTTGCGCAACCGTGCTGAGCCGCACCTTGGAACTGGCTCGCAAACGAGGCCTCCTCGACGCCAACCCAGCCAAGGACGCGGCGAGGCCCAGGTTGACCCGGACCAAGCCGTTTGCTCCCAGCAACTATGAGGTCGTGGACTTGCTCACGCGTGTACGGGTTGCCGACGCGGAGGTGGCTGACATGGTGACGGTACTCGCCAGTACGGATATGCGCGTCGGCGAGCTACTTGGCCTGTGTTGGTCGAACGTCGACCTCGAAAACGCGGAGGTTCACGTAGCTTGGGCAAGCACCGACGGCGGTCCGGGCGTCGGTCTGGTTCGCAAGCCAACCAAACGGTCGGACTGGCGAGATGTCCCGCTGACCGGCGCCGCCGTCGACGCCTTGCAGCACCAGCGCGCGCGCCGTTTGGAACTGTTGCAGGCCGAGCCAGCCGTCGAGAGCTACGTCTTTCCGGGAGGCATCGACCCGAAGGTTGCGATGCGGCCTGAGCGGCTGCAGAACCGATGGGCCGCGGCTCGAGGATCTTCAGCGGTCACCTTGGGCCATTTTCGCCACTTCGCAGCTACGTCAATGCTCAATGCCGGAGAGTCGTACCGCACCGTGGCGGACATCCTGGGCAACAGCGAGTCCACCCTACGGCTCCATTACGACGGGCGGACCGATGTGGGCAAGCGCAAAGCGATAGCCGTGTTGGAACTGGGGCCGTCAAACGACGGCGAGGCCTGAAGCCAACAGCTGCTTTAGATGTCACGACGAACAGCGTGGCCCGCAACGGCCGCGTTGCTGCGTCAAAGGGTCTGTCGCAAATCACTCTTCACGACTTCGACATACAGGCCCCGAATAGCCCTGCTCGCCCGAGTGTGCTCGAAGGTGGTGAGCGAGCGCTAGCGCCGCGCCTCCACCCAAATCACCTTGGACCGTTATGGCCACGTCGTGGAGTCGATGCAGGAGTCCGCGGCCGACGCCACCGGGGCCGTTTCTGCAATTCGAATAGCGCCTTTCGTTTTGGGAGTGCCGTAAAACCGCCGCCATGTCTCCCGGCTTACAGCTCGCTCGTGCATCCGCCGCTGCAAGTCGAATCCTGAAGGTCGCCTACAGGATAGCCCGGACAGGCGATAGCCGTAGGGTAGAGGCCTAATGCCATGGCCTCGAAGGAGGTAATAATGCCCATCCGTCCCGAGCTGCCGACCTGCACATGCGCCCCGGTCTCGTCGACCCTCCCCGCTTAGACTCTGCGCTCCGACAGGTCAGAGGTGATGTCTTGAAGAGTGAGGAACGCGCCTTTGTCCGGGTGGCGGAGGCAGCTGTGATCCTCGGGATCTCGAGATCCGCGGCCTACGAGCTAGCAAATTCGTGGTTGGCGACCAGGGGCCAGGCGGGCTTGCCGGCGGTGCGCATGGGGCGGTGTATTCTCGTCCCGCCAATCGTCAAAAGGTCAAGTTTCCACAAGGCCAAATTTGTCATAAGCGTGGTCCACTTTTGGGGCAAGGACAGAGGGGAACACTCGTAAGAGCCCTCCCACGCGGGAGGGCTCTTCTAAGCGTCCTACGTCGACTCTATGGCGGTCCTACGTCGACTCTCCTACGTCGGACCATGTCACCGGGTAATCGGAGGCGAGGCCGTGGGTGAGGGGGACAGGCACGGCGGCAGTGCCCCGTAGCGGGTGGCCCTCAACTGGAGACTGCTGTTGAACAGGAACAGGCTTTGCTGGTAAGCCACATACACCTTTCCCAGGTCAGTGATCAGCACCCCGTTCGCAAGGGCGTGGTTGGTGTCGGCCTGGTCCACGGAGCCTTGCAGAGGCGTAGCCGGGTCGACGGCCCTCAGCAAGGCCAGCGCAGTACGTGACAAACTGCCGAACGCCCTTCCACCGGCAAAGACGTAGACCCACGCTCCCGACTGGACAATGGCCCCGTCAGACCGGGTGGCCAAAGCGTTCATTGCAGGGCCTTCGACGCCGGCCGTCGCGCCCACGCTGAGCCCGCGCGGGCTGGGTACAGTGACCACCATGTTGGCGTCGTAGCCGTCCAGGGACAACTAGCCCGAGTTCGAGAAGCTGTGCAGCTGGCCGTCTGTGCCGGCTACATAGACGGTGGGAGTATCAAAGGGGCCCAGGGACGGGGTCGTAACCAGGGTGCCCGGGCGCAGCGTCGTCGCAGTGGGCGCGGCGCGGCCAGTCGGGGCCTGGACCACCTGTGCGTGGTCCAAATTCAGTTCGGGCCCTATGGCCGTCCCCGTGAAAAGGCCGAAGGCCCTCCCGCCGGCCATGACGTATCGGGTGTTGCCAAACTGCACGATGGCGCCGTTGGGGTAGGACAACTGGGCACCGGGGAAGGGCCAAGGCGACGGGCCGCCAGTCGTGGTGGTCGTGGCGGGCGGTGGTTGTGCCGTGCTGGAGGCCGGCGGAGCGGTGACCGTCACCGTGCCCGGGTCGTAGCTGATGTCGTAGTTGTCGTCTACCGCACCGGCGCAGGTCGAGGCGTAGGCACCGGGCGGAGAGGAGCTGGTGGCGGTGGTCGAACAGGTGGGAGCGGTGGTGAGCGAAGCGGCCGTATCGCCGTTCACAAACCCCTCGTAGCTAGGGGTAATGGCCGGGGCCGCGTCCCCGTCGGTCATGGAGACGGTTGAAACGGCAATTGGTGAGCGGGGCCCGGCCCCACCGTGAGCGATAGGTCCTGGGTGGTGCTGAGGGCGGTGGGCGCGCTGGAATCGGTCGCCTCAACGGCGAAGTTGAACGTGCCGGCCGCAGTGAGTGTGCCCGCCAGCACGCCCGAGGAACTGAGGCTGAGCCCGGGTGGCAAAGGCCCGGTCGAGACCGACCAACTATATGGGCCGGTGCCCCCGGTGGCGACCAGGAACTGGATGTAGAAGCCGCCGACGCCGGCGCCTGAGGACACCATGGTGGTGGAGATCTGCAGGGGGGCCAGGACCGCGACCGTGGCAGTGCCGGTGGCGTGGTCGCCCGAGCCGTCGCTGGTGCCGGTGACCGTGTAGGCGAACGTATCGGTGCCGGTGAAGCCGGCCGGCGGGGTATAGGTGAACCCTCCGTCGCCATTCGCGTCGAGGGCCACTGTCCCCCCCTTCGCGGTTGTGGCCGATGGGAGCGACACGGCCAGAGCGTCCCCGGCCGGCCCGGAGGTGCCGGCCCCGGCGCTGAGCAGGCCGCTTGCTGCCCCCACCACTAGCGTCTGGCCCGAGGCGACGTCATAGCCGGGCGAGCCCGTGACCACCGGGTCCGCGTAGGAGATCACCGCCTCGCCGTTGCCCGAAAGCGATGTCCCCTGGAAGGTCGGGGTGTCGTTCAAGCTGGCACCGGAGATGCCGGGTCCGCCGGTGTAGGACGAACCGCCGCCACCCCCGCCGCCGCCGCTGAGGTCAGCACACTGGTCGCTGGCGTTCCCGCCCCCCTGGCCGCCGCCGTAGTAGCCGCCGCCCCCGCCGGCGCCGGCCGCGGTGGCCCCGCCCCCGCCCGTTCCCGCCGAACCGGGATTGCCGGCCGCGCCACCGGTCAGGGCGGAGCCATTTGGGCAACCGCTGCTACCCGAGCCAGTCCCCGCAACCCCACCAGGACCGCCGGCGGTCGCGCTGCCGGCCCGACCACCGCCTCCACCGGTCAACATGGCGTTGAACGGAGACAGGCTTTCACCCGCGCCCCCTGGTCCGCCGGCATTGCCCCCGGCCCCGCCGTTGACCGTGGACCTCGGAGCGAGCTCATTGAACCCGCTTGCGCCACTCCCACCGCCGCCACCGGCGACGAGAAGGGGCGTGGCCCCCTGGGACAGGTCGGTTGCGCCGCCGCCCCCGCCCGCGTCAGACACCCCCTCGCCGCCGCCGTTGTACCCGGCCCCGTTTAGCCCGGCGGCGCCACCGACGTTGACCGTGAGCGCGCTGCCTGCCGGCAAGAGAGTGCTCGGCCCAACGGCCAGTGACGCGTTGACCTCGGCGCCTGACCCGCCCGCCGGGCCACCCGAACCGGTCCCGCCGTCGGCGCCGTAAAGGGTAACTGAAAGCGAAGTGACGCCGCTGGGCACGTCCCAGGTAGCGGTTGAGCCGGTCTCAGGGAATGTGATCGTGCACGTGCCGGAGGTGCAAGTGGGCGAGGTGGCCGCCCCGGCGACCGGAGCACCGGCGAACAAGACCGCGTTGGCTCCGGCAAGACCGCCGGCCACTATGCCCGCCGTGGCAAGGAACCGAACCGACGGGGACCTTGACGATATCCACTTCCGTTCCCGCCCGCCCGAGTTGCGGGAGCCGCCGTCAGCCGGGCTCGGCTGGCTAGCGTACACAGTCCCCGGCGAGTTTGATGTGTTTGGTTGATGGTTGCCGTTGTCCATGTTCAAGACCTCCAATGCGCACCGGCCGTCGGGCCGGGTACAGGCTGGTTGGCAATGGGCAGCCCGGGCGGGCTTAGAGCCCCGCGAACCGACCTCCCGTCGTGTAGGTTCGGCCGAGGTACCGACCCTGAACAGGAAAAATGGAGATATTTCCGGTGAATTTCCGGTCAATTTCCGGTCAATTCGTGTGTTAAGCGTCACACCCCGCACTCGGCTGCAGGGGCCGCCTCGGGTTCATAACCCAGATGTCGGCGGTTCGAAAAAGCCCGGTCGGCACCTGCCCACAGCACGACGCAGTGGGGTACCAGCCGAGGACGTGAGACGGGCTAAAAGCGAAAGACGACCATACGCCGCCTATGTTCGAGTTACGGTGTCGGGGATGTCTGGCCGACCGGTTGACCTGCGAAGTTGCATGCCGCTCAGCGGAAAGATCTCTCCGAGCTTCGTCGAAGAAGGAGTAACAACACTGGTCGGGGTCCAGGAATAAACCACCCGGCCGATCGCTCGAACGCAAGGCGAACGCCTCACCGAACGCCTTCGGCGCCCAGCTCGACTTCCCCGGCCGCCAGACCATAGCCCTGTCTGGTGACGGAGGCTTCACGATGCTGGGGATGGGCGACCTCCTGACCGAAGTCCAGAGCCGAGCGCCAGTCGTCCATGTCATCTTCGACAACGCGATGATGGACTTCGTCAACGTCGAACAGCAGGAAGCGGGGCTGCTCTCGTTCGGGACCGAGCTCGTGAACCCGGACTTCAGCAAAGTCGCTGAGGCATGCGGGGCCACGGGCATCCGCATCGAAGAGCCCGGAGATGTTCGCGAGGGTCTCAAAGCTGCGCTCGGGCACATGGGCGGACCCGTAGTGGTGGACGTGCTCGTTGACCGCTTCGCGCTCTCGCTCCCGTCACACGTGCCCGCCCAGACACTGAAAGGCTTCACCCTGAGCCTGGCGAAGCAAGCACTTAGCGGGGAAGTAGACAATGTCATCTGGCACGGTCGAGCACAACGTGCACTTGCTCTGAAACATTTGAACGGCACACGCTGACCGGATTGCTATTTGCCGCCATGTCGTCTTCCAGTCGGCCGCTTAAACCGCCTTGCATCCGCCGTGAACTCGTGAGCCGCGACCTTGTCCGCAATGATGTCGTGCTTGAGCATGGCGATGGTGAGGTCTCACCGCCGACCCGGTCGTCCGCGTCCACCTCCCGCTCGCACCGTGCCCGGCTTCCATGGCAACTGGGTACCAGAGCTCGGTCTCTGCCTAATAGGTCCCTGACCGCATGACGCGCTAACAATATGACTGCAACCGCTATCACGGTTGTCTGATCGAAGGAGGGCAAGTGCCGACTGTCACCATCGACAGGTCCGTAACCGTCCAGGACACGGCCGAGGCGTTACAACAGAAACTGGGCGACACCTACGAGGTCACCACGCATGGCCAGGGCGCCGAGGAAGCATTAAAAGTCAAGCACTCAGCCGCTGCGCTGGCGACCGTGCACCTGGACCACGCCAATAACATCACCACTTTTCACGTCCATGGCGGTGGCTTGGTGATCTCGCGAATGGTCAACGAGTTCGGGATCGCCAAGAAGGTCGCCGAAGCGATCGAGGAGTCGTTCAAGGCCGACCAAACGCCCACAACACCTGAGTAAAAGGCAGAACCATAGCTCCACACACTCCCAACTTCATCATCAGTTCGTACTGGTCGGAAGCGGCCTCCGCCTTCGGGGCCATGGGTGCCGAAGGACCGGGCCCAACACGAAAAGGAACCTCATGCCAATCATCG
>JASHVH010000216.1 GCA_030039575.1 Acidimicrobiales bacterium
CGCATTGGCCGAATACCACGCCGACAGCATGGAGGCCCCGCCCCCCCGGCTGCCGCCGCTCCGGCGAGTCGCCACCCACCAGGCCGAGGGCACGGGTGGAGCGGCGCCGGTGAGCACGGACCCGGCCTCGGGCAACGGCCGGGGTTATCGCAGTGCCGAGACGGACGAGGCCTCGGCCGCCCTCGAGGACCTGGTCGCTACCTGGACGGCGGAGTCGAACGGCCGCGCCGAGGCCGTGTCGGTGACGGGGCGGGCTGTGGACGCGGTTGGCGCTCTCGGGGCGCGGGTAAGCGAAATAGTCGAGCTGACGCCGGGTGAGGCGCTGGCCGTAATGGCGTGGGCGGCGGCCGACGGCGGCGCTCATGGCCGGCGGCGAGGAGCGGCACCGGGGCGCTTTGCGGCCTGGTGGGTGGTGGCGGCGCTGGGCGGGCTCACCGACGAGTGGCCACCTCGGCCTGAGGAGGTGGGTGCCGTCCTTGCCGACATGCGCTGGTATGCCTGGGGCAGTGGTGAGCCCGTTACTGGATGGGCGTTGCGGTTGGCCGTCGAAGCCGTCGACGGCGGGCAGAGAGGCCGGTCCTGGGCCGTCTCCGCGACCGACGCGACGTGACGCGGGACGAAGGACGACCGTCTGGATCCCGCGCTGGGTGGCGGACTGCGCGCCCTGCGAGGGGCGCCCGAGAATTTTGCGCCCTCGGCGCCCGTGACCAAAACACCGCAGTGGTACCGTCGCACCACAGTTCGTCCCGTCGCAAGGGAGTGCGTCGGGACGAACTGAACGCCATAATTGCGTGAGCAGTAAAGGCCCGGCGCATTGGGTTTATGGTGCCGGTCTCGGTATCAAGAAAGGCTTGGTCACCGGCGGTTACTTAGGCATGTTTTTCCGGGCCGGGGCGCGGTCGAGGTCAACTAGCCGTCCCCACTCGCACGCTGCTCACAATTTGCCTGATGGCGCCGACGTTTTGGTGATAACAAGAAGAGGCGCAGCCGGCTATGACCAGCCAAAGTTGGCTGCCCCGCTCGTACGCCAAGTCGTCGAAACTGGTGCCGTTGCCCTGGGAAACGACCGTCATCGCCGCAGTCGAACCGCTCAGCCCACCCTGCTGAACCCGGTTCGGTGCCACTAGCGTCTTAACCGCACTGGTAACGGTGGGGCCGGCCTCGGAGGCCAGGTACTCCAGGTAATTTGGCGCCAGTTCGTACAGCTGTGCCGGGGGGAGCATGTCGCTAACGTTCTCCACCGTAACGAATAGCCACGGTACAGAGGACGGGTTGAAAGCGACGCGGCTCGGGGTGGCGGTCGGGGCGGCAACCAGGGCGTACAGAGGCATGGGCGGGACAACAAAACCTTGGGCGAACAAGGCCTGTTCGTTATCGACCACCCAGGCTTTGGGGACCTGGAAGCTGATCTGTGCCGGTTTGAAATACTCGTACGAATAATTCGGCCCAAAGTGGGCCACGTTAGCGAGCATGGCCAGCGCCAGCAGTGGCTTTATCGGGATCAACGACATGACGCAATACGTACACATGCGTTGTTCCCAAACTCTTCCCGCGCCGTCTGCGGTAGGCCGCTTGACGGGAAACTTCGGGTGGCCAAGTGGCCGTCCCGGTGATGGAGGCCGGGGGCGCCCTGTTCGCCCTCCCGCGCCAGGCCAGCGAGTGGCGGCGGGTAACGTCACCACGGGCACTTGGATCGGCCGCCGGCCCGAGAGGAGATCGTCAAGTGAGGACTACCAGCGGAATGGGGGCAGCGGCGCTGGTGCTGGCCCTGGTGGCGGGCGCCGGTCAACCCGCGTGGGCAAGCACTTCAGCCAGCGCGGCGTCAGCGGCGGCGCGGGTGGAAGCGGCCAAGATCAACCTGGTCGCCGGCGACCTGCCCGGCTGGGACCGGTCCCCCCACGTGACCAGCAGCTCGGGCAACGCCGATCGCAACCAGTTGGCGTCATGTGCCGGGACGCGCCAGCCGGGCAGTGTGGACGTCGTCGATATCAACGCACCGTACTTCGACAAGGGCGACGCGCAGGTCACCAGCAGCGTGGTCGTCGTCCGCACCCGCAACGACGGGCTCCAGGACCTGGCCGGCATGAAGGGCAAGAAACTTTTGCCGTGCGTACAAAAGATCTCGGTCCCGTACTTGAAGTCCCAGGCGGGGACGGGCGTGAAATTGTCGGGGATCACGATCACCCGAGCACACCCCAGCTGGCTGCCCCCGTCTTCGTTCGGTTACCGGATCAGCCTGGTGATATCGGGCAAGACCAGTTCTGGGGCCACCGAGAAGGAGGACCTGGTCAGCGACACCTACGGGTTCCTGGTCGGCCGAGCCCAAGTGGAGCTCGTGGCCAACGAGATCTCACGTTCCGGCAGCGTGAAACCGAGCCCCACTTTGGAGAAACGGCTGGTCCACCTGCTCGACACCCGGGCTAACCGGTACGCCGGCTAACCTCGCCCAGCGGCCCGGCGGCAACCGTTACGCGGCACCGTGGCCCGGGGCGAAGGCTCGATGGCGACGTCACTAGTGGGCCCGTGACGGACGACGTTTTGGTGTACGCCCGTCGCGCCGGCGACGGGAGAACACGACGAGCCCGGCACCGCCGGCCAGCATCACCGCCCCGAGAAGGCTCGTCCCGGCGATCTCGGCCCCGGTGAAAGCCAGGGGAGTGCGGCTGGTTGGGGTAGTCGTTGGGGTGGTGGTGGTCGGCGCGGTGGTGGTCGGTGGGGCGGTCGTCGGTGGGGTGGTCGTCGGTGGGGTGGTGGTCGGTGAGGTGGTGGTCGGCGGGACTGTGGTCGGCGGGACTGTGGTCGTCGCCGTGGTGGTGACCGGGGCCCGGGGAGCCGCCACCTCCTGGGTGTCCACGATCACGGCGGCAAGGGGCGAGGTGACAGGTGCCCCGGTCGGGGTGACGCCGTCAGCCGTGGCGTCGTTGATCAGCCACCCCGTCTGGACCTCGGCCGGGGTGACGGTCGAGGTAGCCCCGCATGTCATGGCGGCGCCCGGGGCGAGGCTGGTGGCCGGGCACGTGACCGCCGAGAGGCCATGCATCGTGTCGACAACCGAGACATGGGTGACAGCTGTGGTCCCCGTGTCGGTCACTACGAACGT
>JASHVH010000217.1 GCA_030039575.1 Acidimicrobiales bacterium
TAATTACGGTTCTCCCGATTTCCCGCCGGCGGCGTCCCGCTACACCGAATGCCGTCTGTCCCAGTTGGCGTTGCACATGTTGGAGGGCATCGACGAGGAAACCGTCGATATGACCCGCAACTACCTCAACGAGGACGACGAGCCGACCGTCCTCCCGTCGCGCTTCCCGAACCTGCTGGTCAACGGGAGCCAGGGGATCGCGGTGGGCATGGCCACGAACATCCCCCCGCACAACCTCGGCGAAGTCATAGATGCCACCAAACACCTGATAGACCATCCCGACGCCACCATCGAGGACCTGATGAGGTTCATCAAGGGCCCGGACTTCCCGACCGGTGGGTTCATCTTGGGGCGCCAGGGGATCATCGACGCCTACCGGACGGGGAGGGGCTCGATCCGCATGAGGGCGAAGGCCACTATCGAGGAGACGCGTGGCGGCGCCCAAATCGTGGTGACCGAGTTGCCTTACCAGGCGAGCCCGCGTGCCATCCAGGAGCGAATCGCCGAGCTGGTCAACAGCCGGGAGCTCGAAGGCATCCGCGATATCCAAGACCTGTCGGCGGGTAACGACACAAAGATCGTCATCCCCCTCAAGCGGGACGCCAACGCCAATGTTGTCCTGAACAACCTGTACAAGTTGACGCCCCTGCAAACCAGCTTCGGCGTCAACATGGTGGCGCTGGTAAATGGCGGGCCGCGGACCCTCAATCTGAAGTCGGCCCTAGAGGCTTACGTTGCCCACCAGGTCGAGGTGGTCACCCGGCGGTCCGAGTACCGGCTGCGGCGGGCACGGGCTAGGGCGCACATAGTCGAAGGGCTCCTCAAGGCCCTCGACATGATCGACGCCATAATCAGCGCCATCCGGGCGTCCGAGAGCCGGGCTGAAGCACGAGAAAGGCTGATGGGGGCACCGTTCGAGTTCACCGAGGTGCAAGCGGAGCATATCCTCGACATGCAACTGGCGCGGTTGACACGGTTGGGCAGGACGGACCTCGAGGAGGAAATGGCCAAGCTGCGCCAGACGATGGCGGAACTGGAGGCGATCCTCGGTAGCCGCGAGACGTTGAACGGCGTGGTCAAGAGCGAACTGGGCGAGATCCGGGAGCACTTCGGCACCCCGCGGTTGGCATCGATCATCGTGGACCCAGGCGAGATGGTGCCCGAGGACCTGATCGAGGATGGCGAACTGGTCATCACCATGACCAGGGCCGGCTACATAAAGGCGGTCCCCGCCTCGACGTACAGGACCCAGGGCCGCGGCACGCGGGGGATGCGGGGCACCAACCTGCGCGAAGCCGACATCGTTTCCAAGGTGATCCATACGACTGCGCACGCGTACCTGTTGTTCTTTTCCAACCTGGGCCGCGTTTACCGTTTGCGGGCCTACGAAGTCCCCCTTCAGGAGCGGACCGCGCGCGGTACGGCGATAGTGAACCTGCTCCCGCTGGCTCCTGGAGAACGCGTCCAGGCGTTGATCGACACGCGCGAGTTTTATTCAGACCGGTACCTCTTCTTTGCTACCAAACAGGGGCACGTGAAAAAGACGGCATTTGACGCGTATGACAACAGCCGCCGTGACGGGCTGATTGCACTGAACTTGCGCGACGGTGATGAACTGGTGGCCGTCATCGTGACTGCCGGCGAAGACGATATCTTCATGGTCAGCCGCACCGGCATGACGATCAGGTTCTCAGAGCAGGACGTGCGGGCGATGGGCCGCGACGCCGCCGGCGTACGGGGCATGGCGATGCGCACCGGCGACGAAGTGGTGGCGGCCGATATTGCCCGCGACGATTCCAGCATCCTCATGATCACCAGCGCCGGCTACGGCAAGCGCACGCAGCTGTACCACTTCCACCGCCAGAACCGCGGAGGCCTCGGCGTACGCGGCATCAAACTGCCGACCAGGCGGGGCCGGGTGGTGTCCGCCTTCACTGTCGGGATCGATGACGAGATCCTGGTGATCTCCTCCTCCGGCGTCGTCGTGCGGATAGCTGCCCGTGACATTTCCAGTCAGGGCCGGGACGCCACAGGGGTGCGGGTGGTCAGCCTCGATGCCGGCCAGGAAGTCGCTTCAGTGGCGCCGGTGCTCGCTGTGGAGGAAGATTGAGCTGATGCCAGAGCCCGGGCAGCGGCAGCCGAGCCGCCAAGGCGGCGTGGGCCCGCAGCCCAAGGCGCCCCCCATGTCGCCCGCAACGGCCACCACTGCCGTGGGCCAGCCCGGGTCGAGGTCTTCCCGTTATGCCTCGCCACCAGCGTCTTCCTGGTACCCCGACCCTCCCGTCATGCCGGCCCAAGCCAGGACGGCGACCCGCCCGCCCCCAACTGCGGCTCCCCAGCGACCCCGGCCTCCTGCCGGCCCGGTCCCGAGGGAGGAACCCGTGGCCGACGGCGCCGCCGCGGTTGCCCCCAGCAGGCGCAAGCCGCCGGTGGTCCGCGGGGTGCGCAGCCGGCGGCTCATCAGGCGGTTCGACATCTGGAGCGTGTTCAAGGTCTCCGTCATCTTCTACGTGTGCGTCTTTGTCGTGATGATGATCGCCGGCACGGTCCTCTGGAACGTGGCGGCGGCCTTTGGGGTGATCACAGACGGGGAGAAGCTGGTCAGGTCCCTGTTCGCCCTGACCACCTTCACGCTCCACCCGATCACCGCCCTCGGGTGGGGGTCCGTGATCGCCGGCGCCGTCT
>JASHVH010000218.1 GCA_030039575.1 Acidimicrobiales bacterium
GCCAGTGCCGACCACGCCGTGACCACCCGGCTGGCGCCGGCCGGCCTCGACCGGACCGAGGTCGCGGTCACCTGGCTGGTTGACGAGGCGGCGGTGGAGGGCCGCGACTACACGCTGGAACGGCTGTTGCCGGTCTGGGAGCGCACCAGCGAGCAGGACTGGCAGCTGTGCGAGCGCAACCAGCGCGGTATCCGGAGCAGCGGGTACCGCCCCGGGCCACTCTCCGACCGCCACGAGGGGAACGTGGCCGCCTTTCACGACTGGTACGTGAAGGCGATGGAGGGTAATTAAGAACCCTCCGAGGAAAATGGCCTGGGAGGCGAGCGCCGGCGCGAGTGGCGCTGCGGTAGCCCACAGGCCGTATTCTCGGTCCGTGCCCGACGAGCCGTTTGTGTCCGAATTATTCGACCCGACAGCGTGGCGCCCCGTCGAGGGTTTCGAGCTCACAGATGTTACCTACCACCGGGCCCTGGCCCACGGCACCGTCCGGGTGGCCATCAACCGGCCGGGGGTCCGCAACGCCTTTCGCCCCCGTACGGTGGACGAGCTCTACCTGACCCTGGACCATGCCCGGCAGTCGCCTGATGTCGGCTGCGTCCTTTTGACGGGCAACGGGCCGTCGCCGAAGGACGGAGGGTGGGCGTTCAGCTCCGGGGGGGACCAACGGGTACGGGGACCGGCTGGTTATGAGTACGAAGAAAATGAGGACGATCAAGCTGAAGCCGGGGGCTCCGGGGGCTCCTCCGTCGGCGCCGCCGAGCGAGCGGGGTTCGGCCGGCTCCACATACTCGAGGTCCAGCGGCTTATCCGGTTCATGCCCAAGGTAGTGATCGCGGTGGTCCCCGGCTGGGCGGTGGGGGGTGGGCACAGCCTTCACGTCGTTTGCGACCTGTCGATCGCCAGTGCCGAGCAGGCCCGGTTCCTGCAAACCGACGCCGACGTGGCCAGTTTCGACGGCGGTTTTGGCTCGGCCTATTTGGCCCGCCAAGTGGGGCAAAAACGGGCCCGTGAGATCTTCTTCATCGGCAAGACCTACGACGCCGACGAGGCCTACCGGATGGGGATGGTCAATGCGGTGGTGCCGCATTCGCACCTGGAAGACGTGGCGCTCGGCTGGGCGGCGGCGGTGAACGAGAAGAGCCCTATGTCGGTGCGGATGCTCAAGTACGCCTTCAACCTCGTTGACGACGGCCTTGTCGGCCAGCAGCTCTTTGCCGGCGAGGCCACTCGTTTGGCTTATATGACGGACGAGGCCGCCGAGGGCCGGCAATCCTTCATCGACAAGCGGCCGCCGGACTGGTCGAGGTTCCCCTGGTACTACTGAGGCCGATGCCTGAATGCCGACTGGCTGAGGGCGCTGTCATTGTGGGGGCGGGGTCATGGCGAGGCTGGCTTCAACCGAGCGAGAGGGCCGCCCACGACGGTAGGTACCGTCAGGCCGGACGGTCGCCGTAGCGAGGCCCGGCGGGAGGTGGGGCCCCACGTAGCGCCGGACTAAGTCCCTAGGCCTTCAGGACGGCGTGGACTACATCGCGCAGGACGTCGCCCAGGTTCTCGAGGTCAGACTCGGGGAACATACGGCCTGCCATCATCGGGGTAATAAACGCGGCCGCAAACGAAGCCGCCATCAGCGAGCGGTCGCGGACCGGCACCGCTGGGTCGGAGAACAACTTGCGAGCCCGTTCTGCCAGTTCCAGATGCTCCTCGGCGTGGTCCTGGTTGTGGACTTTCTCGAACGCAGACTGGTTGACCTGGTGCATCAGGAACAGCTTGCGGTTGGCGAGCAGGCGGTCGATGCAGCTGTCCAAGAACCGCTCCCAGACCCCGAGGCTGACCGGGGGATTGCCAAGCTCGGGGAGCAGGTCGTCCAGGGCGTTGTGCATGCGCATGTGCAAACCCATCAGGATGTCGGACTTGCTGGCGAAGTGGTAATAGAGCGCAGCCTTGGTGAAGCCCATCCTCTCGGCGATCTCCCGCAGCGAGGTCTTGTCGTAGCCCTGGTCGACGAACAAGTCCAACGCCACGTCCAGGATGCGCTCCCTGGTACTTCGGTCTTCGTCCATTAACCGTCCTCGTCCATTAACGAATAGTTTACTTGACGGCCGGCAAGTCAGCGGGTACGGTCACTTACTGTACGGCAAGTAGTTTAGTTGACGACCGGCAAGTTGGCGTGACAGGATTACTTACCGGACGGCAAGTAAGACGAAAGGTGATCCTCATGTCGACGCGCCCAATGATCGAAGCGAAAGGGCTGGTGAAGAGCTATGGGGCGGTGAAGGCCCTCGTCGGCCTCGACCTGACCGTCGAGAAAGGCAGCATCCTCGCCCTTCTCGGCCCTAACGGTGCCGGGAAGACCACCGTTGTTCGCATCCTCACGACCCGAGCGGTGGCCGACGCCGGCACAGCCCAAGTGGCTGGGTTCGACGTCCACTCCCAGGCGGCGCAGGTCCGCCGGCGAATCGGGGTCACGGCTCAAGACGTGACCCTTGATGGGCTGCTCACCGGTTTCCAGAACCTCGTCATGGCCGGGCAATTGTCGGGCCTGAGCCGGGGGGCGGCGAACCGACGGGCCACCGCACTGTTGGACTGTTTCGACCTGGCCGGGGCGGGTGGCCGTTTGGTGAAGGGTTATTCCGGAGGTATGCG
>JASHVH010000219.1 GCA_030039575.1 Acidimicrobiales bacterium
CAAGCGCCGCCCTGACGGTGGCGGTCGCCGTGGCAGTGAACGACCTCGGTGGCCTGGGGCTCGGCCACCCGGAGATAGCCCGGGTGGCCCAGTACGCCGAGTCAGGGTTCGCAGGGGTGCCGTGCGGCCTCCTGGACCAGCTCGCCGCGCTCGAAGGAAGGCCCGGCGCAGCTGTGCTCATCGATTTCTTGTCGCTCGGCACCGAGCTAGTGCCGTTCGACGCCGGGCCTGTGGTCGTGCTGAACACCAGGGTCGAGCACACCAACGCGGCAGGCGCCTACGCCGACCGCCGGCGAGCCTGCGAACAGGCTGCCGCCAGCCTGGGGGTCGGCTCCCTGCGCCAAGCGACGTTGGCTCGGGTAGAGGCCGAGCTCGGCGGCGACCTGCGCAGGCGCGCCCGCCATGTCGTAACGGAAAACGAGCGGGTGACCGAGACTGTCCTTCGGTTGCGCAGCGGCCAGCCCGTCGGCGACCTGCTCGTCGCCTCCCACACTTCCCTCAGGAACGACTACGAAGTCTCGTGCCCCGAGCTCGACCTGGCCGTCGAAACGGCGTTGGCCAACGGCGCTACCGGTGCCAGGCTCACCGGGGCGGGGTTGGGTGGTTGCGCCATCGCGCTCGGAGCCCCTGCGGCCGAGCTTTCAGGGCCGGTGGCAAAAGCGTTCGCTGCGGCCGGTTTCTGCCCACCGGAGCTCTTCGGTGTGACCCCTACCCAGGGGGCCGGCCGGCTGGCGTGAGCGGTCCTGGGGCCCGCACCCGTTGGCGGGCCGGCGGTACGGTTGAGGACGTGCTGACAGCCTTTGTCCTCATCGATGCCGAACCCGCTCGCGTGGCGGAGCTGGCGGAAGAAGTCGCCGCCGTCCAAGGGGTGGCGGAGTCGTACTCCGTCGCCGGCCAGGCTGACGTCGTCGCCGTTGTCCGGGTCCGGCACATTGAGGACCTCGCCGATGTCGTGACGCGGCGCTTGCATGCGCTACCCGGGGTAACGGACACCCGCACGCTCGTGGCCTTCCAGTCGTACAGCCAAAAGGACCTCGACGCCATGTGGGAGCTGGGCGCCGACTGAGGGGGCTCAATGCGAAGGTATGAAAGGACCGGGCACTGATCGACTTTGGTGGACGACAACCAGGCCAAACCAAGCTGCCGCGGCAGTACTATTGACCTTCGTGAGCGACGTGCTTCTCACCCTGACGCTGGTCTTCTTCCTCCCTGTGGTCCTCGTCACGAGCGCCGGCAGCTGGGCTCGTTTCTCGCTTCGCCGAGCCAACCGGGTGGCCCCGGGCCGGGCCACGGCGACGGCGCCCATACCCTGGCTCTGGAGCCCCGGCACCGCCGCCTCTTTGCACCGCCGGCTGCGTTCGGCGTGCCAGCTGGCGGGTGCGGTCGAAAGCGCTAGGCCCCAACCGCCCCGCCGGCGGTGGTCGAAGCGCAATTTGCCGGCGCCGGCCGATGCCATTGCCGACCTGGCGCACGAGGTGGTCGAGGAGGCGGTCCAGCTCGATCGCGAGTTGGTTACTACGAGCTGGCTGGCCCGAGGGCTCCCGAGGGCACAAGCGCTCGCTGCCCTTGGCTACCGGGTTAAGGCGGTGGAGGAAGCGGCCCGCCGCGTTCATCAACTGGAAACCAGGCGGGCGCGGGTTTCCAACCCACCCGGGCCGGCCGGGCTCAGCCTCGACGAACGCATTTCGGCAATGGAAGCTGCGTTCGGCGAGCTCTCTGCTCGCCCCGCGGCCGGTCTTATCGACCCCGCGACCAACCCGGGCGTCGCTACCTCGGCCAAGGCCGAGGCTCTGACCCGCCCGGCCTAGCTCTTCCGGTCAGCTTCCGAACGAGAAAGCTCCACCAGGCCATCGAGGCAAGCGCCGGCCCGACCGCTGTCGATGGACTCGGCTGCCGCCGATAACCCCGCCTCGAGGTCGCCGACCTCGCCCACGACCACTAGAGCGGCAGCGGCGTTGAGCAACGCGATGTCCCGATGGGGGCCGAGCGTCCCCGAGAGGACCTCTTTGACCGCCCGGGCATTTAGGGCCGGGTCACCGCCCTTGAGATCTTCGGGACGAGCCTTCGCCAGCCCCAGCGCGACCGGGTCGACGACGAAGGTGTGGGCGCCGCCATTGCCCGGGCGCCACTCGAACACTCGCGACGGCGCCGTCGTGGAGAGCTCGTCGAGGCCATCGTCACCGTGCACGACCCAGGCCCGTTCTGCCCCCGCGGCCGCCAAGACCGTCGCCACATGCTCGGCCACCCGGCCGTCGCCGACCCCGACCAACTGGTAACGGGCCCTTCCGGGGTTCGCCAGCGGGCCCAGGAGGTTGAAGGCGGTCGGGACGCCGAGCTCTCGCCGGGTCGGGATGACGTGGCGCATGGCCGGGTGGTAGCGGGGCGCAAAACAGAAACCGATCCCGACTTCCTCGATACAACGGGCGACTGAGACGGGCGGCAAGGCGATCTCCACTCCCAGGGCTTCCAGGACGTCGGCCGACCCGGTGCGCGACGACGCCGCTCGCCCGCCGTGCTTGCAGACCGGGACCCCCGCCCCGGCGACGACCAGAGCGGCGATGGTGGAGACGTTGATGGTGCCGGCCCGGTCACCACCCGTGCCACAGGTGTCGACCAGCCGCTGAGACAGCTCGGGCGCGACAGGCACCGTCTCAGCCACCTCGAGCATGGCCTCGAGCATGCCGGTGAGCTCTTCGGGGGTCTCGCCCTTGCACCGCAGCCCGAAAATGAAGGCCGCCACCTGTGATTGCGTCGCCTCTCCGCCCAGGATTTCGCGGAGCGCGGCCGCTGCTTCAGCCGAGGTCAAGTCCTGGCGGGCAGCCAAGCGGCTAAGCACGGCGGGCCAGCCGCCGATCTCTTCGAGAGAAGGCGTCACCGTCGGTTGGGACCGGCTCTCTGGCAGGCCACCGGGGCTTACGACATCGGGCACCCCCCAACGGTACTAAGCCGCGGTGAACAGCGGGTCTGCATGGCTCGGGCTTGATGACCACGGGCTTACTCACTAAGGTCCACCCGAACCGCCAGAGCACGCACGCAGGGGGCCAGGCCGTCAGCATCCTTGTCATCGACATAGGCAGCAGCGCAGTGCGAGGGAGCGTCGTGCGCCCCGACGGCGCCGTCCACGCGAGGCGTCATGTCGGGACCAGCCCGGACCGGCCCATGCCGGGCCTGGTCGAGCTGGACGGCACAGCGCTGGCCAAGGCCGTGATGGAAGTGGCGCGTTCTTGCCTGGACGAGGTCCACCAAGTGACCGCCGTGGGGGTAACCAACCAGCGGGGCACGACCATCGTTTGGGACGCAGACAGTGGGGAGCCGGTCGGGCCGGCTCTCAGCTGGCAAGACCTGCGCACGGCCGGTACCTGTCTCGAGTTGCAAGCCGAGGGCCTCCGCTTGGCCCCGAACGAGTCCGCCACCAAGCTGGCCTGGTTGCTCGACACTTACGACCCCGACCGTTCCCGCAACCTCCGCTTCGGGACTCTGGACACATGGGCGACCTGGGTGCTGACCGATGGGCAAGCGCACATCACCGACCCGAGCAACGCCGCCGTGAGCGGCCTCCTCCCCACCGAAGACGTGTTGGCCGGGAGATCGGCGCTGGTGTGGGACCAATCACGGCTCGAACGGTTCCGGGTCCCCGAGAGGTGCATGCCCACGTTGGTGCCCTCTTCCGGGCCCGTGGCGGAGGCGACGGCCTTGCCCGGCAGCCCACCCATCTGCAGCCTGGTGGGTGACCAGCAGGCCTCTCTCATGGGGCAAGGCTGCGTTCACCCCGGTGACGCCAAAGCGACGTTCGGCACCGGGGCGTTCCTCGATGTCAACATCGGTGCCTCGCCCCCTCCCTTCGGGGCGGTGTCCAAAAGCGGGCCGAACGGCTGCTTCCCGATCATCGCCTGGGAGCGGGAAGGCGCTCTCACGTGGGGAGTCGAAGCGATCATGCTCTCAGCGGGCACGGCTGTGTCCTGGTTGGTCGACGACCTCGGGATCCTGGCCAGCCCGGCCGAGTCAGCAGATGTGGCAGGACAGTGCGGCGACGCGGGGGATGTTTTCTTTGTGCCGGCATTCATCGGCCTCGGGACTCCCAACTGGGACTTCGGCGCACGGTCGTTGCTGATAGGCATGACGAGCGGCACAGGCCGGGCCGAGGTCGTGCGGGCTGTCTTGCGGGGGGTAGCCCAGCGGGGGGCTGACCTCCTGGAGGCGGCGGAGGCCGACGCCGGCCAAACGGTGTCACGCCTGCGGGTGGACGGTGGCATGTCGGCCAACCCTGTGTTCGTCCAAGAACTCGCAGACGGCTGCCAGAGGCCGGTGGAAATCGCGGCCGAACTCGAAGCCACCTCGCTCGGGGCCGGCTTACTGGCCGGCCTAGCTGCCGGGCACTGGTCTACGTTCGAGGAGGCGGCGGCCGTAGCTGCCCCCCGGGCCATCGTCGAGCCCGCTGGTGAGGACCACCGCCTTCGCTGGAAGGAGGCGCTCGCGCGCGCTGAGCGTTGGATCCCCGAATTGTCGGCGCTCAGCTTTTAATTTCTTTCTTTCGCGCGATCGTAATTTCCGGTCGAAATGGCTAAGCAAACGCGTGTCGCTTGATATGTCCCATTTGTGCCGCGGTGACTACGACATTCACCACCCGAACGGGGCATAGTCGCCAGGCCATGCGCGCTTACGTCCTGTCATTTCATGGTATGCCTGTCCGCCGGAGCCGGCCTGGTCATATGTTAATAATCCGGAAACAAAACAGCCTTGTTTTAGTCAACTGCCCAACGCCTCCTCACCCATTTGCGTATTCCAGAGCCCTATGGCAATTGCCTGACTCCTAAAGCGCGCTGGCGACCAATAACATCAATTCCGCCTCAGCCATACCCGGCTCGCAATTTCCGGTATTAGGCCCAGGTTACGAAATTTAGTCCAGTCGTTTTGCCATCCGCGGAAGTCAGGGGGTTTGTTCGTGCGCGCCCACGGACGACGAGAGACCAGTTGTACCGTCAGGCCGGCGTACCCGCCCCCACCGCACAGCATGGCAATACAACGTCTGCGAGACGCGCCGAGCGTGGTCGTGGGCACCATCCTCGGTCTGACTGTGACCCTGGCGGCACTCAGCGTCCCTGCACCCTCCGTCATGGCGGCAACGGCGGTGGCGACCACGGTGGCGGTCAACGCCAGTCCTGGGCGGTCGGTCCCGCTCTCCGTCACCACGCCGGGGTACTTGATCGTCACCAACGCCGGGGCTGTCGCCGCGTTCGGAGGCCCTCCGTACCATGGTTCGGTCCAGCTGGCATTGGCCCAGCCGATCGTTTCGATGGCGATGACGCCAGACGAACACGGCTACTGGCTGGTCGCCGCCGATGGAGGCGTTTTCGCTTTCGGGGATGCCGGCTACCACGGCTCGCTCGCAAGCCAGGGTGGCGAGCACCGGGTCGTCGGCATGGCCGCGACACCTGATGGTGGCGGCTACTGGCTCGTTTCCGCCAATGGCGTCGTTTCGGCTTTCGGGGACGCACACCGCTTTGGCCCCACAGGCGCGCCCCATCTACAGGCGCCCGTCGTCGGCATGGCGGCCACCCCTGACGGCGACGGCTACTGGTTGGTGGCCTCCGACGGAGGTGTGTTTGCCTACGGGGACGCCCGCTATTACGGCTCAATGGCTGACCGCCGGCTAAACCAGCCAGTGGCGGGCATCACCACTACGCTGGACGGGCGGGGCTACTGGTTGGTCTCGTCGGGTGGCGGGGTGTTCGCTTTCGGGGATGCCCGCTACCTCGGCTCGGTCAGCCTGGCCCAACTCTCGGCTCCCGTAGTCGACATAGAGCGCGCCCCGCTGGGACAGGGTTATTGGGTGCTGGCGTCAGATGGCGAGATCTTCGCGTTCGGCAGCGCCGTCTACCGGGGTGGCGGGCAGGGGACGCTCCCCTACCGTCAGCACGCGGCGGCAATGGCCGGCGGGGGTGGGGACGGGGACGGGATCCAGAGCAGCGGAGCGTTCGGCCCCGACTCGCCGTCCCCAGAGGACTCGCCGCCACAGACCACATCGACCACCGGGCCGACGACCACGACGACGGCCACGACGACGGCCACGACCACCACCAGCACATCGCCGGCAACCACGACGACCACGGCAATGACGACGGCAAGCACGACGACGGCAAGCACGACGACGACGGCAAGCACGACGACGACCTCGGCGCCGTCCACCAAAACGCCATCAACCACAAGGCCAGGCCCGCCAGCCACGACCGTCAAGAAATCTCCGGGCAAAACGGCACACTCCGCTGCCCGCCTTGAGGTCCATCGAGCAGCCGCCAAACAGGCCCCGGGCAAGGACGGCGCGACGAGGAAGACGGCGGCCAGGACGGCACCGCCCACCACTGCCCGGCCTGAAAAGCGCTCGAGGACCGCCAAGGAGGCTCCACTCGCGTCCGTCACCGCCTCTGGGCCCGTCGCCTACCCAATGGGGGCACGCGGCTACGACATCTCCTGGCCTCAATGTGGGAGCCCCTTGCCGCCACGAGCGGCGGTGGCTGTAGTCGGAGTGAACGGTGGGTGGGCGTTTTCGGGGAACCCCTGCTTCAAAGCCGAAGCGGATTGGGCCGGCCGCAACCTGAGCACTTACATCAACCTCAACTCGCCGCGGGGCGGCGACACGGCTCAGTGGTCGAGCGGCCCGGCCGGCCGATGCCCGAAGGTCAACGGGTACTGCAAGTCATATAACTTCGGCTACAACACCGCCGAGTACTCGGTACGGACGGCAGCGGCGGCGGGAGCGCACAGCAAGACGTGGTGGCTCGACGTCGAAACGGCGAGTTATTGGTCGCCGTCCCAGCGGGCGAACGCGGGCGTAATTGCCGGCGCCATCGCCGCCCTGCATGCGAACGGGCTTAATGCCGACGTCTACTCCACCAACTACCAGTGGGACCTGATCACCGGCGGCTATGTGCCGAAGACGAATGCCTGGTACCCGACGGGTATCACGACCAACGCCCCGGCCCGCTGGTGTTACGGCCGGAGTTTTGCCGGGGGGCCGGTCAGCTTGGTCCAGAGCCTGGTCGGCCCGTACGACGGCGACTACTCCTGCTGAAAGTGCAAACCTCCCGGCGCCGGGACCAAAAGCCGGGCTCCCGCCGCAGCGCCGACGCGATACGACGAGCACGTCCGGGCGCAGCCGCCATCAGCGTGGCTGTCCTGTCTGCGGTGATTTTGGCCGGCTGCAGCACCAGCCGGCAGGCGGTCAAAGCGCCCACCCGGCCTCAAATTTCGCCCCCCTCGCCCCGGGCGACGAGCACCGCCCCGCCGGCCGGACCTTCGGCGGTCCCAGCCGGCACGGCGACGACGACCGCGCCGGCGCCCGCAAGCACGATGAACAGCCTCCCCTCGACATCATCCACCCCGGGGTCGTCGGTAGCGGGTACCACAACGGCTAGCCGGCCGTCCTCGGGCTCGAACGGCTCCCCGTTCCCTGTCATCGTCAACCTGGCCATGGAGACGCTCAAGCCGCCACCCGCCGGCCTGGAAGCGCCCGACGTGCTCCCTGCCGCCCCGGCCGCCGTTTCCGCTGAAACCAGCGGGCTCGGGGGTACTTACTCGACGACTCTCGTCGCCACACCGACCCAGGAAGCGGTCAACAGCCCCGACCTGGCTACCGCCGCCAGCAACCTGGCCTCAGATTTGGGCACCTTCTCCACTACTGCGGTCAGTTCGTCCGGTTCGGCGAGCTCTTACGTTGGCGCCAACGCCGTCCAGGACGTCGCACCCTGCTCGGGCACCCGGGCGCCGGTGCGGCTGGGGCCAACAGTGGCCACCTCGTGCCAAACGGCTCAGGGGCCCGCGGTCACCTGGCATGTGGGACCGTGGCTGGCCCAGGTGGAAAGCGCCAATGCGCCTACGCCGACCGCCGCCGCCAGCTCGGTTGCGTCCTGGCTGGCGGAGCACGCCCTCCCCGCAGCCGGGAAAGGGTTGATATCAGTGTCCCTCACGGGTGCCACTCAGCCGGCAAACGGGGCCAGTTGCATCGTCCTTTGGAGCTACAGCAGGGACGTGTACCAGGTGAGCGCGCCCGGCAGTGGGGAGGCCGCATTACAGATGGCGGAGTCAATGAGGCCGTGGCCGGGCGGCTGAAACGGTGAGCCTGCGAGGCTACTGAGCGCCCTTCCCAGGTTGAGACGGTTCATTCGGAGCCACGGCCGCGCGCGCCGCCGACAGCGCCGCGTCGAGTTGGCGGTCGTTGCGGACGGCACCTCGTTCTTCCTCCCGGGCCCACTCCACGAAAAGAAGCGCCAGGGCGACCACAGCCAGCACCTCGGCCAACCCGAGCAAGACGTTCCCGCCCTGTTGGGTGTCGGCGAGGGTATTTCCCGCTGGGTAAACAGGCTGTGTAACGCTGGCTATGGCCAGGCCAAGGGCGAGGTTGAAGGGGATCATGAGAAGCACGAGGATGAAGCGCATCCCGAAGCGCAGCCGCCTGGGAAGCCCGTCCTGGCCGACGATCAGCACCCAGAGTTGCAGGCCGGCCAACACGAAGTACACGTGGACAAAGGCCAGCAGAAGCGGGTGTTCCTCTGAAACCCGGTACAGCGGGCTGAGGAAGTAAACGAACAGTGGCACGAGCGTGATGGCGAAGGCCACCAGCGGCCGTGAAACCAACTGGACCGGCCAGCTGCGCAGCACCTTGACCAGGGTCGCGGCGCGGCGACGCGACGCCGATTGCAGGGCCAGAGTGATGGGGGCACCGAGGGCCAGCAACGGGGGCCCGACGTCGACCAGGAGCAGTACCTGGACGACGTGAGCGGTGAAATTGGACGTCTGGTAGTGCGCGATCCCTCCCTCGAACGCATAAGCCACTACAAGAGCGCCGACAACAAAGCAGATCGTCCTGAACACCGACCAGCGCACACCTCGCGCCTCCACTTTGCGGGCGCTCGACAGGTACCCCGCCAGCACGACTACCTGGACGGCCAACGCGACAAAAGAGATCCAATAGGTCTGCCAGGTGAACAGCAACACGCTGGTGCGTGGGTCCGGCGACTTAATCGGCATCCCTCCTGGTCCTTCCCGAAAGCACCGTCCAGATCGTTGCCGCCGGCCCTGGGGGGGCGTCGGGGCCCATCGCCAGCAGCTTGCGGACCCTCTCGGTGACCTTTCGCTCCATGTAAAAGGCCAGCCCGGGGACGAGGCCGGAGCAGACCATGCCCAGCAGTTGCACGGTGCGGAACCTGGCCCGGCCGGCCAAGTCGAGGCACGCCACCAGGTACACGATGTAGAAAATCCCGTGGATCGGCCCCACGATCGCGACCACCGCCGTCCATGGCCACTTGTTGCCGCCGATCACCTGGAGCGGGATGCCTACAAAGCAGAGAAGGGCGAGACCGGTCCCGACGATGAAGGCCATCACCCGGTACCGGGCCAAGGCCCCGGCCGTACCTCTCAATCGGCGCGCGCTTTTGAGGAGGCCGTTCATGAAAGCAGGTCGGTCCGGTCCGGCCCCGGCTCGACGTCCTGGCTTGTGGCCGAAGAAGAAGCCGGGAGGCCCGCGCCACCGCCGCCGGCGGCTTCATCGCCGGGACCGCTCGAGGCCGAGTCTCGCCGGCCCCCGGCCTGACCGGCGGCCAGCCAGTCATCGTCTTGTTCGTACAGAACGTCGAGCGGGAGCCCGCGCGGGTTCCCCCACCTCTTGCGCTCACCCCCGGCCGAAAGGGCCTGTAAGTACTGGTTGTACCTGCGAAGTTCCGGCGTCTCCAGAGCTTCGTCCCAAACCAGGGCCGGCGACGGCACCTCGTCGTCTCGGTGCAGGAACGAACGACGCTCCCGCCGAGGTTTCTCAAAGTCGGCCTTGGTAGGGACATCGTGGATCAGTTGCCACCAGGCCACCACTCCGAGAATGGCGAAGATGGGCCACTCCACCGAGTAGAAGTAGCTGAGCAGGTTCCCGCTGAGAGCGCGGTGGACCTGCCACCAGCCGGCCAGCAGGCAGCCCGGGACCACGGTGACCAGCAAGAAGTGCAGGACGAACGCCCTGCGTGAAAGCCACCGATTGCCCACAGCCTGATCCTACAGAGGTTGGCGAAACTGGCCCGTTCGGGGCCCTGCCGGCTTAGCCAGGCTGGCGCCCGCGACCCGTTGGTGCCGGCCCGCTACCCCGACGGCCACCATCTCCCCGGTCAGCTTGACTTTACGGCGGCCAACAGTTTGGTGAGGGACTCCTTGGCGTCCCCGAACAGAAGAGTGGTCTTGGAGTCGTAAAGGAGGGCGTTGTCCACGCCCGAAAAGCCGGGCCGCATGCTGCGTTTCAGGAACACCACGTTGGCGGCGCTGTCCACGTTCAAGATCGGCATGCCGTAGATCGGGCTGCCCGGGTCGTCCCTGGCGGCCGGGTTTACCACGTCATTTGCCCCGACGACCAGTGCTACATCGGTACTCGGGAACTCATCATTGGCCTGCTCCATTTCTTCGAGTTCTTCGTAGGGGGCGTCGGCCTCGGCCAGCAGGACGTTCATGTGCCCAGGCATGCGCCCAGCCACGGGATGAATGGCGTAAGCGACCTCGACCCCGCGCGCCTCCAGCGCTCGGGCCAGCTCTACCGCCACGTGCTGCGCCTGGGCCACGGCCAGCCCATAACCCGGGACGATCATCACCTTGCGCGAATAGGCCAGGAGGGTCGCGATATCGGTGGCATCGCCGCTGCGAACGGTCCGCTCCTCCCCCGCTGTTAGAGCGGCGGTCCCTTCCGGAGCGGTCCCGAACCCCCCGAGCAGGATCTTCGGCAGGGACCGGCCCATGGCGTCGCTCATCATTTTCGTCAGCAAGGCGCCAGATGCTCCTACCAGCGTGCCCGCGATTACGAGGATGACATTGTCGAGCACGAAACCGTCGGCCGCGACGGCCAGGCCCGTGAAGCTATTGAGCAACGATATGAGGACGGGAGTATCGGCCCCCCCAACCGGTAATACGATCCCGGCGCCGAGCGCCAGTGCCGCTACTCCCAGCAAGGTAATTACGAGCAGGTGGGGCGTGACTACTACCAAAATCCCCAACGCCAGGATGGACAACCCGACTATGGCGTTCACCACCTGCTGGCCCGGGTACATAACAGGCCTACCGGTCATAAGCTCCTGCAACTTGGCGAACGCCAGCGTGCTGCCCGCGAAAGAGACACAACCGACTACCAAGGCGAAGACCACCGGGACGCCTTTTGTGGCCGGGACCCCCAGAGGGAGGTCGTGGAGATATTCCGCCACCGAGATAACGGCCGCAGCGGCTCCCCCGACCCCATTGAATATGGCCACCATTTGGGGCATGGCCGTCATCGGTACCCGGCGCGCCGCCGGGACGGCCACTAGCGCGCCGAGCCCCATCGCCGACCCGATCAACCAGTCGTGTCCTGGCGCCTGCACGAGGAACGTCACCAGCACGGCCACTACCATCCCGGCAACGCCGACGAGGTTGCCATAGCGAGCGGTCCGCGGCGAACTGAGCGCTTTTAGTGCCAAGATGAAACAAACGGCTGACAGGAGGTAGATAACGGTAAGAAGGTTTGCGCTGAGGTGGATGGCCGCCGTCATCGTTTGGTATCGCTCTTGACCCCATCCTCAGGCCGAACGGCCTTCGCCTGCTGGCGGCTCTTGAACATATCGAGCATACGGTCAGTCACCACCACGCCACCCACGATGTTCAAAGTGGCCAGGAAGACGGCAACGAAGGCAAGCGCAGTTTGCAACGCACCCTGAGCCTGGGAAGCGATGAACATCGCCCCGACCAGGATGATCCCGTGGATGGCATTGCTCCCGGACATGAGGGGCGTGTGCAAAATACTCGGGACCTTGGAGATGACCTCGAAGCCCAAAAAGGCGGCCAGGACAAATATGACCAGCAGGTCTACGGCATCGTTGATCATGTGTCGCGCTCCTCGAGGGCCAGGCGGGTTTGCTCGTGGTGAACCGAACCAGATATCGTGACCGCGCTCTTGTCGACGATCTCATCGGCGAAATCGGGCGCCAGTTTCCCGTCTTTCACCAGGAGCCGAACAAATGAGCTGACGTTTCGCGCGTAGAGGCTGCTGGCGGAGGTGGGCATGGACGAAGCCAGTTCCGGCGCGCCGATTATGTGGACACCGTCCCAGATAACTTCCTCTCCGTCATCGGTCAGCTCGCAGTTACCCCCGCTCGCAGCAGCGAGGTCGACGATGACCGATCCGGGGCGCATCCGGCTGACCATACTGGTGCTCACCAAAAGCGGGGCTCGGCCCCCGGGGACAGCCGCGGTCGTAATTACCACGTCTGAAGCGGCAACGTGCGTCGCTATCACCTCTTGTTGGCGGGCCAGGAACTCATCGGACTGCTCGGCGGCGTAGCCTCCGGCTCCTTCCTGCGATTCCAGGCCGAGTTCGAGGAAAGTCGCCCCCACGCTTTTGACCTCCTCTCTGGCCGCCGGGCGGACATCATACGCACTTACGACGGCGCCGAGGCGCCGGGCCGTGGCAATTGCCTGCAGGCCGGCGACACCGGCGCCCAAAACGAGGACTCGGGCCGGTGGCACCGTGCCCGCTGCTGTCATAAAGAGGGGGAAAAACTTCGTCAGCTTGTTCGCGGCTATCAATACCGCTCGATAGCCCGCGACTGTGGATTGAGAGGAGAGAGCGTCCATCTCTTGCGCACGGCTGATCCTCGGGACGAGCTCGAAACTGAAGGCGGTGATTTTGCGGTCCACCAACCGCCGGACCAGGTCGAGGTGAGCTGACGGGGCCAGGAAGCTCAGTAGGGACACGCCCTCTGGCAGGTCGTCGACTTCGGCAATGGTGGGTGGGAGGACCTTGGCCACCAGGTCGGCCCCGTCGAAGAGCGCACTGCGGTCCCCGACGAGCTCGGCGCCGGCGGCCTCGTAGTCTTCGTCGGTATATAGTGCCAGGTCCCCGGCGCCGTGCTCGACCGCCACTTCTACGCCGGCGGGAGCGAGGCGCGCCAGCTCTGAAGGGACAAGAGCGACCCGCTGCTCACCGGGTAGCAGTTCCTTTGGTACTACTAACTTCATGGGCCTCCGTCCAAACAGGAGACCCTACACCAGCTCACCGACCGGCTCGTTTCGTCTGCAGCTGAAGGGGGGGCTCGGACCGGCACCCACCCGAAATCCGTACCGGTCTGAGATTTACAAAGCTAACGAGGTCTGGGCGGTTAGAAACCTTTTGACCTGGTCGCCCTAACGGCGACGGGCTCCCCGGTGCGCCGCGTCATATGCCGCCCTCACCTCGCCGGGTATACGTCCACGGTCGCCAACCGCATAACCCTGGGCGCGGGCCCATTCGCGTATCTCGGCTTGCGACTCACCGCGAGCTGCCGATGCGGGACGGCTGGAGCGCGTTGAACGGCCCGTAGTTGAACCGCGCCGCCGGCCACGGCCGCCTCTGCTGGCCGAATGGCCCGCAGTCGCCAAACCTTCTAAAGTCCCCTTCACCTCATCGAGGTGCTTCTTACAAAGGTCGAGCGTGTAAGTCTTCCCACCGTAGGTGAATGATAAGGATTCAGCGGCATTGACATCGCCGTCTTCTAGGTCGCAAGTTACAACAACTTGCGTGATACGAGCCATTGACAATCCCCTTTCGGCTGCAGGCCGCGGTCTGTGCTGCGGCGGCAATACACGATAGTAGTTCAAACGCGCGCCAAATCACAATTCCACCGTCGCGCAGTAACTCACTTCGTGACTATACGGCGAGCAACAGCCCGACGAACTCGCGAGAACTGAGGGCCGCGCTAAGGGGGCCGCCTCAGGAAAACTGTTGCGGAACTGAGGGCCGCCATTAACTGCGTCCTGAGACTGACGAGCGGGCCCGAGTT